>JBBSSC010000233.1:0-4165 GCA_038242465.1 Propionibacteriales bacterium
CGGCTTTAACATCGGCTAAAGCACGCTCGCTGACTGGCCACCGGTTTGCTGAGGAGGGGGTTATCGCCCCTTGAGGAGGCACTTGCTGCCCTGGGAGCATGTGATGAATCGCACCAACCCCCTCCTCGCCGGGCGGTAACCCCCTCCTCAGCGGGGACGTATAGTGGATGAGTGAGCTTCTACCAGCGGGAATGACGTCGAGCCCAGTTTCTTCATGCGCTGCTCCGTCGACCCCTCGCTCACCTGATCTGAAGGTTTTTCATGCTTACCGTCTCCAATGTGGAGCTGCGCTTCGGCGCGCGCGTCCTGATGTCCGAAGTCTCCTTCCGTGTCGACAAGGGCGACAAGGTCGGTCTCGTCGGCCGTAACGGTGCCGGCAAGACGACGCTGACGAGGATGCTGTCGGGCGACGGCCAGCCCGCCGAGGGCTCGATCACTTCGACCGGCAAGATCGGCTACCTTCCGCAGGATCCCAAGTCCGGTGACCTCGCTACGACGGCCCGCGACCGCATCCTCGGTGCCCGCGGACTCGACGAGGCACTGACCGCGATGCGTAAGGCCGAGATCGACATGGGCTCGCCCGATCCGGCCATCGCTGAGAAGGCCATGAAGGCGTACACCCGTGCGGATACGCTGTTCGGCGCCGGCGGTGGATATGCCGCCGAATCCGAGGCGGCCACGATCTCGCACGCCCTGGGCCTGCCCGACCGCGTCCTCGAGCAGCCCCTCTCGACCCTGTCGGGTGGTCAGCGTCGCCGGATCGAGCTCGCCCGCATCCTGTTCTCGGACGCCGACACGCTGCTGCTCGACGAGCCGACCAACCACCTGGACGCCGACTCCGTCACGTGGCTGCGCGGCTTCCTGAAGGCATTCAACGGCGGCATCGTGATCATTAGTCACGATGTCGAGCTGATCGAGGAGACCGTCAACAAGGTCCTGTACCTCGACGCGAACCGTTCGACGATCGACATCTACAACATGGGCTGGAAGTCGTACGTCAAGCAGCGCGAGGCCGACGAGGCTCGTCGCAAGCGTGAGCGGGCCCTCGCGGTCAAGAAGGCCGACGCGCTCACGAGCCAGGCCAACAAGTTCCGCGCCAAGGCGTCCAAGGCGTCGACCGCACAGCAGATGTTGCGCCGTGCCGAGCAGCTTGTGTCCGGTCTCGAGGGCGAGCGCGTGCAGGATAAGGTCGCCAACATCAAGTTCCCCAAGCCTGCGCCGTGTGGCAAGACGCCGCTCATGGCCGAAGGCCTGTCCAAGTCGTATGGATCGCTCGAGATCTTCCTCGACGTCGATCTCGCGATCGACAAGGGCAGCCGCGTCGTCATCCTGGGCCTCAACGGTGCCGGCAAGACGACGCTGCTGCGCATGCTCGCCGGCACCCTGACATCGGACGGCGGGAAGATCATCCCGGGCCACGGCCTGAAGATCGGCTACTTCGCGCAGGAGCACGAGACACTCGACACCTCGCGCACCGTGCTCGAGAACATGCAGGCGCAGGCGCCGCAGCTGACCGACACCGAGGCGCGCAGCGTCCTGGGCTCGTTCCTGTTCAGCGGTGACGACACTTCGAAGCCTGCTGGTGTGCTGTCCGGTGGTGAGAAGACACGTCTCGCGCTCGCGAGCTTGATCGTCTCGAGCGCCAACGTCCTGCTGCTCGATGAGCCCACCAACAACCTCGATCCAGCGTCACGCGAAGAGGTTCTGCGGGCTATCCGCAACTACGAGGGCGCGATCGTCCTGGTCTCGCACGACGAGGGTGCGGTGCGGGCACTCGAGCCCGATCGCGTGCTGCTGCTGCCCGATGGCGACGAGGACCTGTGGTCCGAGGACTACCTCGACCTCGTCACGCTCGCCTAAGCCTGGTGTAGCGGACCGCCTGGTCTCTCGAACGCTCAGGCGTCCGCAGGGATCTTGCGGTCGCCTGCGAAGCCGTCGACGCGGCTGGGATTGCGGCGTTCTTTAGCCTCGGCGCGAGCGAACCAGAAGTAGCCGACGACGGCGAGCAGTGCGAAGAACCACCACTGCAGAGCATAGAAGAAGTGCGGACCCTGACCCAGCTCGGGTTTGGGCTCGACGGCCAGCGGCGTCGCCGAGGCGGGCGTCTGCTCCTGCAGGTTGATGTAGCCGTTGGCGAGCTCGTACGGCACGAAGTCGGCAAGCGCATCACTCGAGATGGCTCGGATCTGGCCTTCGCTGGGCTTGACGGCATTACCGCCAGCACCGTTGTTCTGTCGCAGCCAGCCCATGATCTCGACTTCGCCCGCGGGCGGCTCAGGGACGTCGGGCTGGGCCACGTTGTTGTCGGTTGCGATCCAGCCGCGGTCGACCAGCACCGCAGTGCCGTCGGCGAGCACGAGTGGCGTCACCACATCGACTCCGGGGGCGCTGTCGCGGGTCGTGAACTTGACCGTCAGCTGATGCTCCAGGTCGTAGGTGCCGACCGCCTTGACACGCGTCCATTCGGTGGACCGATCGACCTCATTGCCTGCTGGGAGAGCGTCCATCAGTGTCCGCGGCTCGTCGCCGAAGTGCGCCGTGATGATGTCGTTGCGGTCGAGCCGGAGCTCCAGCTTGTGCATCTGCCAGAACCCGAGACGGGTGCAGACGGCGGCAAGCAGGAGCACGAAGACTGCAAAGCCGATCCAGCGTGAGCTCAGCAGGAAGCGGTACACACCACGACGTTAGTTGGCGCTCCCAAGACGGGGGGAGCCGGGTTAGCGATCGCGGCCTAGGATGGAGGCATGGAGCTGATCGACAGGCACGGGCGTGTGGCTACCGACCTCCGCGTCTCACTGACCGACCGTTGTAATCTGCGGTGCCAGTACTGCATGCCGGCCGAAGGCCTCGACTGGCTACCCACCGAAGCGACGCTCACGGATGACGAGCTGAACCGCCTGATCCGTATCGGCGTCGAGATGCTGGGCGTCCGCGATGTTCGCTTCACAGGTGGAGAGCCACTGCTGCGTCGTAGCCTGCCTGCCATCGTGGCCGCCACGAAGGCGCTGCCCTCCAACCCGCGCACAGCCATGACATCCAACGGCCTGGGGCTCAAGCACACCGCCCGCGCGCTGGCCGAGGCCGGGCTCGACCGGGTCAACATCAGCCTCGACACGACCGATCCTGCGACATTTGAGAAGATCACCCGACGTAACCGCTTGCACGACGTGCTGGATGGCTTGGCCGCGGCCCGCGAGGCCGGTCTGACGCCCGTCAAGGTCAATGCCGTCCTGCTGCGGGGCATCAACGAGCACGAGGCGCCCGATCTGCTGCGCTGGTGCATGGAGCACGAGTACGAGCTTCGATTCATCGAGCAGATGCCGCTCGATGCGCAACACGGTTGGACCCGAGAGGCCATGGTCACCGCCGATGAGACTCTGACGTTGCTGGGCCGGCACTTCGAGCTGACGGGACTGGATGGTCGCGGTTCGGCGCCGGCCGAGAAGTTCCTGATCGACGACGGACCGCACACCGTCGGCATCATCGGTTCGGTGACCAAGCCGTTCTGCGGCGACTGCAACCGGGTACGCCTCACGGCCGATGGCCAGATTCTGAACTGCCTGTTCGCTCGCGAGGAGTCCGATCTGCGGACGCCGATGCGCGCGGGAGCATCCGACGAAGACATCGCTCAGCGTTGGGCGGCGGCCATGATGACCAAGCTGCCCGGCCACGGCATCGACGATCCGACATTCCTGCAGTCGGATCGTCCTATGTCGGCCATCGGCGGCTAACCATCCGACGCTGAAGGTCGTCCGACCCCGCGTTTTGTTCGGATCCCAGCGTTACAACGCTTGGTGCGCACCGAAGACGCGGGGCCTCATGGGAATCCGACCCTCTAGAGGGGAAGAGTTTCCTTCCAGAAATCTCTCGCGTCGAGGAATGACTTGAGGGATGTTTCGTGGTCGTCGCAGGCGAGCCAGATCTTGCGGCGGTCTGGGGTATGGAGCTTGGGGTTATTCCACACGATCTCGTGCGCGGCGGGGGCGGTGCAGCCCTTGGCCGAGCAGATCAGCTCATCACTCACGATCGATGGGCCGGCTCGCGGGCGGGGAGATCTGCTTCTTGGCCTCGGGGCCGAAGGGCGAGGGGCCGCCACCGGTCTTGCGGACGCCTGCATTGGCGAAGACGACCGCGACATACGGCAGGAACAGGGCGCCGCCGAACA
>JBBSSC010000234.1:0-4159 GCA_038242465.1 Propionibacteriales bacterium
ATCGCAGTGTTGGATCCGCCCTGAGCCATCAGCGCCAGCACCTCGCGCTCGCGCTCGGTCAGGCGTGACACCGGGCTGTGGGTGGGCGCCCGGGCGATGAGCGATGCCACGACCTCGGGGTCGAGGACGGTCCCACCCGCGGCGACGGTCTTCACGGCATCGATGAACGTCACGACATCGGCCACTCGATCCTTCAGGAGATAGCCCACCGCGCCGTCGCCACTGCTCAGGAGCTCGCGGGCGTACAGCTGCTCGACGTACTGCGACAGCACCAGGACCGGCATGCCAGGACGCTCTGCGCGCGCAGCGATCGCCGCCCGCAGACCCTCGTCGGTGAACGTCGGAGGCATCCGCACATCGACGACAGCGATGTCGGGCTGATGCGTTCGCAGTGCCTCGCAGAGCTTGACCGCATCGTCGACCGCCGCGACCACCTCGAAGTCGTATGCCTCCAGCAGCCGGGTCAGGCCGTCTCGGAGGAGGGCGAGATCTTCGGCGATGACAACGCGCACGGAACCTCCAGGACGACGACGGTCGGCCCTCCGACGGGACTGACCAGGTCCATCGTGCCGTCAAAGGCCGACAGGCGTCGAGCGACCCCGGCAAGTCCCGAACCCGCATCCAACGAAGCCCCGCCCACACCATCGTCCTCGACGACGACCCGCAGCGCCCGGCCGTCGTGCGAGACGTCGATCGACGCGCGACTCGCCTCGGCATGCTTGCCGATGTTGGCGAGCAGCTCACTCGTTGCGAAGTAGACCGCCGACTCGACGGGCGCCGGCGGACGTCCTGCCACGACGATCGTCACCGAGACCGGCAGCGACATGTCGAGTGCGAGCGCCTGGATCGCTCCTGCGAGACCTCTGTCGGCCAGCACAGGCGGATGGATACCCCTCACTACCGACCGCAGATCGCCAAGCGCCGAGGTCGTGACGGTTCGTGCCTCGGACAGCAGCTTGGCAGCCGCCTCGGGATCCTTCGCCATGAGCTCCTCCGCGAGGCCGAGGTTCATCCCCAGCGCCACCAGTCGGGCCTGGGCTCCATCGTGAAGATCCCGCTCGATGCGACGTAGCTCGGCAGCGGAGTGATCGATCGATTCGGCGCGTGAGGCCGACACCTCCTCGACGCGGCGCTCGAGCGATCCGCGAGAAGGCGACAGCAGCGCTCGGTCGAGCAGCGCACACCACTTGACGAGGATCGGCTCGAGCCACCACCACAAGCCGAAGGCCACCGCGAGCCCCACCCACTCCAGGAATGTCTCGGCCTGCGTATCGACCCGGACGATCCCGTAGTTGATATCCAGTGAACCCTGTGGGGCAAGGGCGAACACCAAGGGAAAGGCCGCGTACCAGATCACCACGAGTCCCAGTCCGAGTGCGAGCCACGCCAGCGCCCAGCGGATGCACACCGCGGCGTACGTCCACAGGAAGTCACGCCACCGGGCCGGGTCGTTAGCCCAGCCCGCGAGGATGGCCAAAGGGCCGCCGCTACGGGTCGGGAGGTACGGATTCTCGATCTTCTGGCCGAGGACCCAACCTGAAAACGCTCGATGCAGATTCGTCACCTGCTGGTTGAGCGGCACGAATGCCAAGAGCAGCAGCAGACCGACACCGACGACTACAACGCTCAGCGACGTCGTGAGGATGCACAGCATGGCCAGCGCGGGCACGGCCAGCACCACGTAGACCACCGAGATCCCGGTCAGCGCTATCCGTCGACGTAGCCCCTCGGCAAATGTCTCATCCCGGTGGGGAGAGGTGAGGCTGGCGGGCGAAGTCATCGACGGATGCCTTTCTACGGGGATGGTTGCTCATTCGATCCTGCCGCACCACGACCGCGCTGACGGTGGGCCCAGACCCACTCTCGAAGCGGGAGCTGGACCCATCGTGGACGAGGCTCGTTCTCGCGAGGCTTGAGCTCTCAACCTCAACCCGTGAAAGGGATCATCATGCCTCGCAGATCTCCCACCGGGAGCGTCGCCCGCTGGAGCGCTCTGCACCCTTGGCGCGCGATCGGCTTATGGATCGCATTCGTCGCCGTCTCGATCGCGCTCGCGTCGACGGTCCCTGGCCAACAACTCACCGACCAAGATTTCCGCATCGGCGAATCAGGCCGGGCTGCGGCGATGCTCGACAACGCGGGACTGACCGGCAGCCCCACGGAGTCCGTCTTGATCACCGCCCCGACGGGCACGCTTGACGTCGATCGGGCCACCTCGGTGGCCGGGCAGGTTCGCGAGGCCACACGGGACGTGACGGGCGTCGCCGACGTCGGCGCACCCATCGTGTCTGAACAGCGGGATGCAGTCCTGGTGCCGATCACGATGTCGGGCGACGCCGAGGAAGCGGCCGATCACATCGATGCGCTGATGGATGCCACTGGGACAGTCCAAGAGGCTCATCCCGAGCTCGCCATCCAGCAGGCCGGTGAGGCATCGCTGACCGCTGGCATCAACGAGAAGGTCGGCGAAGATCTGGCGTCCGCGGAGATGATGAGCCTGCCCATCACCTTCCTCATCCTGCTCGTCGCCTTCGGGGCCTTCGTGGCGGCCGGCATCCCCGTCCTCCTCGCGATCACCTCGGTCATCACGGCGCTCGGGCTTTACGCGCCGTTGTCATACCTCGTCCCCGACGCCGGCCAGGTCGCCAACATCGTGCTGCTGATCGGTATGGCCGTCGGCGTGGACTACTCGCTGTTCTACCTCAAGCGCGAGCGCGAGAAACGCGCGCGCGGCCGCTCCACGATCGACGCGATCGAGATCGCCGCAGCGACCTCCGGCCGCGCCGTGATCGTCTCGGGATTCGCGGTCATGGTCGCGATGTCGGGTCTGTTCTTGTCGGGCGAAGCCGTCTTCAATGCCCTGGCCGTCGGCTCGATCCTGGTCGTACTGGTCGCTGTGATCGGATCGCTGACGGTCCTGCCTGCACTGCTGGCCAAGCTCGGACGTTTCGTTGATCGCCCGCGCATCCCTCTGCTGTGGCGGGTCAACCGGCGCATTGGCACGGGCGGCATCAGCGGACGCCTGATCCGTCCGGTCATCAGCAAGCCATTCGTCTCGGCCGTCATCGCGGGCGGCGCGCTCGTGGGGCTCGCGATCCCGGCATTCGGCATGTCGACGCAGCAGTCGGGCATCGACACCCTGCCTCAGGACATCCCAGCCGTGCAGGCATTCCAGCGGGCGCAGGAGAGCTTCCCGTCGGAGCGTCCCACCGTCGATGTTGTCCTGACGTCGGACGGCGCCGACACCACCGCCGCGCTGCGTGACATCGAGGACGCATCTGTCGAGGCCGGTATCGCCGTCGCGAGCGGTGAGCCCGCACAGTTTTCGAAAGACGGACGCTCAGCGGTGCTGACGATGTTCGCCGCGCATCCTGAGGGCGATGTGCGCAACGAGAAGACCATCGAGCAGCTCCGCGACACGATCGTGCCACGCGCAGTGGCCGACCTCGACGGCATCAAGACCGCGGTGGGCGGGAGCATCGCCGAGTCGTACGACTTCGAGCACCAGACATCGCGCCTGCCGCTGGTCATCGGCTTCGTGCTGATCCTGACGATGGTCATGATGGTCTGGACATTCCGAAACGTGACCCTCGCACTGCTCACGACCGCGCTCAACCTGCTGTCGGTCGGTGCCGCTTTCGGCGTGCTCACGCTGGTGTTCCAGAACGACTGGCTCAATGGCTTGCTCGGCTACACATCGTCCGGTTTCGTCGTCGACTGGATCCCGCTGTTCTGCTTCGTGGTACTGATCGGGCTGTCGATGGACTATCACGTGTTCGTCATGACGCGGATCCGCGAAGGCCTGCGTCAGGGGCTGCCCTTCGAGCGCGCCGTCGAGTTCGGCATCCGCGAGACCGCCAGCGTAGTAACCAGCGCAGCGGCCGTCATGGTGTCGGTGTTCGCGGTCTTCGCGACGCTCGACATGCTGGAGATGAAGCAGATGGGGGTTGGACTCTCGGTCGCGATCCTGCTAGACGCGACCCTCGTCCGGCTCGTTCTGCTACCGGCCCTGCTGCTGGGCTTCAAGGGACGCCTGCAGAACCTCGGCGACGTCCGCAGCCCGGAACGAGAGCTCCAGCCCGCCTCAGCACCGGCGTTTGACCCGAGAATCGGGGTTTGTCCGCTTGGGAGCGGACAAACCCAGATTCTTCCGTCGGTG
>JBBSSC010000235.1:0-4159 GCA_038242465.1 Propionibacteriales bacterium
ACGTGCGGGGCGACTTCGGCTTCGGCGAACTCGCGGACGCTGCGACGGAACGACTCATGCTCAGGCGACAAGGCAAATGACATGCCCTGATGTTAACAACCATTAACCAGATGGTCCACGTCATCCGACAACGCGAGGGCAGCGGACCTACCCGGGCGTAACCAACCTCACGCATACCCGCCGTCCCCCAGGCCCTAGACTGCGGCAGGCAGCTGCGTCGCATCGAGGAGAACAATTTCAGTGAGCAAGCCCCTGACCAAAGTCCTGATCGCCAACCGTGGCGAGATCGCCGTTCGCGTCATCCGCGCCTGCAAGGATTCGGGTATCGGTAGCGTTGCGGTCTACGCCGAGCCCGATCGCGATGCGCTGTTCGTGCGCCTCGCCGCCGAGGCCTATTCGTTGGAGGGCTCCACGCCCGCCGAGTCCTATCTCTCAATCGAGAAGATCCTCGCGGTCGCAGAGCGCAGCGGCGCCGACAGCGTCCATCCCGGCTACGGCTTCCTGGCCGAGAATGCCGAGTTCGCGCAGGCTGTCATCGACGCCGGGCTGATCTGGATCGGCCCCCCGCCGCACGCGATCGAGAATCTCGGGGACAAGGCCAAGGCCAAGCAGATCGCTCTCAAGGCCAACGCTCCCCTGGCTCCTGGCACCAAGGAAGCCGTCAAGGACGCCGACGAGATCATCGAGTTCGCCAAGGCCAACGGCCTGCCGGTCGCGATCAAGGCCGTCTTCGGCGGTGGCGGCCGCGGCCTCAAGGTCGCGCGCACGATCGAAGAGATCCCCGAGCTGTTCGAGTCCGCCGTCCGTGAGGCCGTCAGCGCCTTCGGCCGTGGCGAGTGCCTCGTCGAGAAGTTCCTCGACCAGCCGCGTCACGTCGAGACCCAGTGCCTCGCCGACTCCCATGGCAACGTCGTGGTCGTCTCGACGCGCGACTGCTCGCTACAGCGTCGTCACCAGAAGCTCGTCGAAGAGGCTCCCGCCCCGTTCCTGACCGATGACCAGGTCGAGCGCCTGTACTCCTCGTCCAAGGCCATCCTGACCGAGGCCGGCTATGTCGGCGCCGGAACGTGTGAGTTCCTCGTGGCCCGCGACGGCACCATCAGCTTCCTCGAGGTCAACACGCGCCTGCAGGTCGAGCACTGTGTCTCCGAAGAGGTCACAGGCATCGACCTGGTGCGCGAGATGTTCCGCATCGCGGCCGGCGAAGAGCTCGGCTACGGCGATCCCGAGGTCCGCGGCCACTCGATCGAGTTCCGCATCAACGCCGAGGATGGTGGCCGCGGTTTCCTCCCGGCTCCCGGCACCCTGACCAAGTGGGCTCCGCCGTCGGGCCCCGGCATCCGTCTCGACGGCGGCTACGAAGAGGGCGAGACGATCCCCGGCTCGTTCGACTCCCTTGTCGCCAAGCTCATCGTGACCGGCACGAGCCGCGAGCAGGCGCTCGCCCGTTCGCGTCGTGCACTCGATGAGTTCATCGTCGACGGCATGCCGACCGTTATCCCGTTCCACCGCTCGGTCGTCGACGACCCCGCATTCACGGCCGCCGACGGCAAGTTCACGGTCTACACGACGTGGATCGAGACCGACTACGTCAACACGATCGAGCCCTACGCCGGTACGTCCGAGGACGCCGAGCCCGAAGAGCGCGAGCGCGTCACCGTCGAGGTCGGCGGCAAGCGCGTCGAGGTCGTCCTGCCCGGCGGCCTGGGTGCATCCGCAGCCGCTGCAGGTGGCGTCAAGAAGGCCAAGCGCAAGGCCGGCAAGGGTGCGGGCCCCGCAGCGTCGGGCGACTCGCTCGTCGCGCCGATGCAGGGCACCGTCGTCAAGGTCGCCGTCGAAGAAGGTCAGACGGTCGCTGCGGGCGATCAGATCATCGTCGTCGAGGCCATGAAGATGGAGCAGCCCATCAACGCCCACAAGGCCGGCATCATCACGGGTCTCAAGGTCGAGGTCGGCGGTCCGATCGGTTCCGGCGAGATCGTCGCCGAGATCAAGTAGCCGGTCGAGCTCGTACCTCGCGCTCACTTCATGCACTCGCTCGCGCCTGGCCGGCTCGCTCGCTTCGATCGCGTATGGGTGGGTCAGCTAGTTCTCGTGTGCATGATCGTCCTCTCGGCCGCTCCCGCAGGAGCGGTCGAGCCGGTCGGACCGCGGACGATCGACCAGCTCGCCACTGCCCTTCGCAGCGACCCGATCGTCGTGGAGCCGGCTTTCGGCACCGGTGATGCGGCAGGTGTGCACGCCGTCCTCACCGATCTTGCCGCCGCCGTCGACGTGCCGGTGTACGTCGTCATGGCCTCGATCCCCGCTGAGCTCCGCACCGCGGAGGATCCGGCACAGCAGGCTGCGACACTGCTGAGCACCACCCTCGGGGAAGGGCTGTATTACGTCCAGCTCACGGAGGGGATCGGCTGGGTCGGCGGCTTCGGCGCCGCCCGGACGCTCGACGTCACGCCAGGGCACCGTGCACACACACGCGCGCGAGAAATCGGCCCACTGGAATACAACCAGCCCACTACCGCCCTCGAGGCCGAGCTCGTCTTGCGTGCAGCCGCCGACCCCGGCAAGGAGATCAGTGACGCGCAGCTGCGCGAGTGGATCGACACCCCGCGGGCATTCGTGCCGACCGAGGCCAGGGACCGGGTCGACCAGGTGGCCCGCCGATGGGTTTTCGCGATCGCCTCGGCACTGGCGGTTCTCATCGCCGGCCTCACTGTGGTGCTCGTCGGCGGCAAATATCCCCTCGGACCGCGTCGGGCGCGCAGAGCATCCGACGAGAAGCGGCGGGCGGTCCACGTCCTCGACGGCACCGTGCTGCGCCGCGTACAACGGCGATACGACCTGCTGAGAGCCGAGGACCTCGGCTCCCCTCACAGCACCGCTGCCGCCGAGGCACTCGCGGCAGCCGATCTCGTGGCCGAGACAGGCGACGAGCTCGACACCGTCGGGGCGTGGGTGCTGGCCCAGCAAGCAGATCGCGAGCTCGATCGCATCCGCCGAACGAACCAGGTGGCCTACCGGCCGTGCATCGTGAACCCTCTCCACGGTGAAGCCTCGGCCACGGTGCCGTTGTCGGGATCGTCGATCGATGCCCCGGCCTGCATCCGCTGCAGTCGTGAACGAGGGCATTTTCTGACCACCCCCACATGGCGTGGCGAACGGTCGTACCTTGCCACCTCCACGGTCTGGGCCCGCACCGGGTTCGGCGCTCTCGTCGACGACCTTGCGCGCCAGGTCATCGCCGACCGGACGAGCTGATGAGTCGGACCGCGGGTATTGCCGTCACCGTCCTGCTGACCGTGCTGGCAGCATGGGCAGGCTGGGTCATCGCTACGAACGACGTGCCCGACGCGCTGCCGGTCGGCGACCGGGTGCAGGCGGCGGCCGAGGCCCTTCGCGACTCCAACGTCTACGTCGCACCTGACTCGGCCGATCTGCTGACCGGCGACGAGCTGGCCCGCATCGAGGCGGCAGCGTCGGCCGCGAGCCCCGAGACGTTCGTGATGGTCTGGGAGTCGTCGAGCGAGGGCGGGTTCTACCTCGACACCGAGGGCGTGCGGCAGGTCGGCGCGAAGCTGGGACGTCCTGGCTACTACGTGTCCATCGGGCGCGACGGCCTGACTGGCAGCGTCTCCTCCGATGACGTCGGAATCGACGCCGACTACGTCAGCGCCAACAACTTCGCTGAGGGCGAGGAGGTGACTCAGCAGTCGGTCGCGGCCAGGCTCACCGAGATCATTGCCGAGAGCGATGGGCGCGAGTTCTCGGAGGGCTCCACGACCGGTAGCGCCTACTGGGGCGGGACCGGCGGCACGATCGCAGCCGGCATCCTCATGGGAGTCGTTGCGGGTGCCACTCTCTCCGCTATCGTCGTCGCCGCCTGGTTCATCGTCCGCAGCCGCAATAGGAGTCGACCATGACCGACACTCCGTTCGTCCCCGACGTCGCCGCGATCGCCGCCGACCTCGCGGACGATCACCTGCACATCGATCCTTCGGTCGCGGACCAGATCACCGCGGAGCAGCTAGCCGCGATCACGGCCACCGTCGAGACGTCCCCGACGGATATGCACGTCCTGGCACTGCCCTACTCAGAGAACCCCGCCCTCACCTCCGTCCAGCTGGTGACTCTGGTCCACCGCCAGCTGCCGCAGGACGGC
>JBBSSC010000236.1:0-4124 GCA_038242465.1 Propionibacteriales bacterium
AGAATCTCGATCAGAGATCTTTTCCGGGCTCGGGCAGGAGCCGTTCGGGGATGGGAGAATCGTTCGTATGACCGCCACCGTCGCACCCGCGCGGCCCCCGAAACGTCCGCCCACAGGGCCTGTGCGGCGGCTTGTACTGCTGTTCGGAGTGACGATGATCCTGGCCGGTCTCGGATTCCTGCTTTATTGCGCGTGGCAGTACTACGGCACCAACATCGTCGCGAAGCAGAAGCAGGCCGAGATCAAGCAGAGCATTGCGAGCGACTGGGGCAAAGGCGTCGATGGCGATGCGATCGGCCTGCTGAGGGTTCCGCGGTTCGGCACCGATTTCGAGGCGCCGATCGTCGAGGGCTTCGATGACAAGGCACTGGCCGAGGGCGTCGGCTGGGATCCCAAGAGCGCCGATCCCGGCGAGATCGGGAACTTCGCGATCGCGGGGCACCGGGTGACCCACGGTGAGCCGTTCGCCAAGTTCCCCGATCTGAAGAAGGGCGACAAGGTCATCGTCGAGACCCGCACCCAGATCCTCACGTACAAGCTGCGCAATTCCGGCACCTCGATCAAAGTCGATTTCTCCGAAGGCTGGCCCCTGCAGCGCGTCCCCGATCCCGATGCCGCCGGTGAGCGTCCGACGAAGTCCGTCATCACGCTGGTGACGTGCTCGGAGCTGTTCCACACACGCAACCGCAGCGTCGTGATCGGCGACCTGGTCAGGGAGAAGGACAAGAAGAGCGGGAAGAGCCGTTCGGTCCGCTGAGGTCGCACCCTAGGCTGGACCCATGCAGGACTACCAGCGCAGCTTCATCGAATTCGCTCTCGACCACCAGGTGCTGCGCTTCGGCGAGTTCACGCTCAAGTCGGGGCGCACATCGCCCTACTTCTTCAATGCGGGCATGTTCAACACAGGCTCCCGGCTCGCGGGGCTCGGCCGCTTCTACGCAGATGCGATCGTCGACAGCGGGCTCGACTTCGACGTCCTGCTCGGCCCGGCCTACAAAGGCATCCCGATCGCCTCGGCCGCAGCGGTGCAGCTCTCGGCGCTGCACGATCGCGACGTCCCGTGGTGCTTCAACCGCAAGGAGGCCAAGGACCACGGCGAGGGTGGCCTGATCGTCGGCTCGCCGCTGGAGGGGCGCGTGCTCGTGATCGACGACGTCATCACGGCCGGCACCGCGATCCGCGAAGTCATGCAGATCGTCGATGCGGCGGGCGCGACCTGCGCGGGAATCATGGTCGCGGTCGACCGTCAGGAGCGTGGACGTGCCGAGCTGTCGGCGATCCAGGAGGTCGAGCGTGACTTCGGGGTCCCGGTTGTGTCAATCATCTCGTTCGACCAGATCATCGAGTACGTCGAGGAGACCGGCAGGCACGCGGATCACCTCGACGCGATCCGCGGATACCGCGAGGAGTACGGCGTCGGCGCATGACGATCGAGCATGTCGTGGGCGTCGGCCCGTGGGAAGGCGAGTGGCCCGCCGAGTCGCATTTCGACCCAGAGCTTCTGCGCGAGGGCGATCGGCGCAATGTCGTCGACCGCTACCGCTACTGGACGCTCGACGCGATCGTCGCCGATCTCGACCTGACCCGGCACAGCTTCCATGTCGCGATCGAGAACTGGCAGCACGACTTCAACATCGGCTCGATCGTGCGAACGGCGAATGCCTTCGCGGCCGCCGAGGTGCACATCGTCGGCAAGCGCCGCTGGAACCGTCGCGGCGCGATGGTCACCGACCGCTACCAGCATGTCCGTCACCACGCGACCGTCGACGAGTTCACTGCCTGGGCCGCGTCAGAGGGCATCGTGCTGATCGGGATCGACAACGTCGACGACTCCGTGCCGATCGAGGGCGCGACGCTGCCCGTCGAATGCGTCCTACTGTTCGGGCAGGAGGGTCCGGGCCTGTCGGACGAGGCGCGTGATGCCTGCGACAGCACTCTCTCGATCGCTCAGTTCGGTTCGACCCGGTCGATCAACGCCGGAGCCGCAGCCGCGATAGCCATGCACACCTGGATCAAGCAACACGCCACTGTGCCCAACGCCTAGGCTCGCTGGCATGAGCTCGCGTGTCGTCATCATTGGAGGGGACGCCGCCGGTATGACCGTCGCGTCCGGACTGCGACGCCGGTTGGGCGGTGAGGACGAGGTCGTTGTGCTGGAGCGCGGCACCTGGACGTCCTACTCCGCATGTGGCATCCCGTACTGGATCGCCGGCGACGTGGACTCGGCCGATGACCTCGTGGCGCGGACGCCCGAGGAGCACCGCGCGAACGGCATCGACGTGCGTCTCGGTGCCGAGGTGACCGCGATCGATCCTGCGGCTCGTACGGTGTCGGTGCGCGATGGTGAGCCCGTCTCCTATGACCGGCTGGTCATCGCGACGGGCGCCGAGCCCGTGAGGCCGGATCTGCCGGGCATTGGTGGCGACGGCATCTACGGGGTGCAGTCGCTCGACGATGGTCAAGCCGTCCTCGACGCGCTGGCCGAAGGGCCCCACCGTGTCGTCGTCGTCGGCAGCGGCTACATCGGCCTCGAGATGGCCGAGGCGTGCGTGACCCGCGGCTTCGACACGACCGTCATCGAGAAGGCACCTACCGTGATGCCGATCATCGAGGTGGCGCTGGGTGACCAGGTCGCGGGTGCGATGCGGGCGAGAGGCATCCATCTTCAAGCCGGCGTTGGTGTCACGGGTTTCTCGCTCGACGAGTCCGGCCGAGTCAGGGCAGTTAAGACAGATGCCGGTTCGGTGCCGGCCGATGTGGTGATCCTCGGGCTGGGCGTCACGGCGCGCTCGAAGCTTGCGGGGGATGCCGGTCTGCCGCTCGGGGCGAAGGGCGGGATCGTCGTCGACGACCAGCAGCGTGTCCAAGACTTCGACGACATCTGGGCGGCCGGCGACTGTGTCGTCACGAAGGACCGCGTCACAGGCGAGCTCATCCACCTGCCGTTAGGTACGCACGCCAACAAGCAGGGGATGGTTGCCGCGGACAGCATCGCAGCCGATCTGCTCGGCGAGCCCGCCCGGCTGTCGTTCCCCGGTGTCGTGCAGACCGCGATCACCAAGTTCTGTTCGCTTGAGATCTCCCGGACGGGCCTGGGGGAGAAGCAGGCGACGGATGCGGGCTTCGCCCCCGTTGTCGTGACGATCGAGACGTCCAACTTCGCGGGCTACATGCCTGACGCCGGCACCATGACGGTGGTGATGGTTGCCGACAGGAGCTCTCGACGTCTGCTTGGCGCGCAGATCGTCGGCGCCGAGGATGCCGCCCTGCGGATCGACGTCGCTGGAACGGCGATCGCGGCGGGGCTCACGGTCGACGACGTCGTGATGCTCGACCTCGCTTATGCGCCGCCGTTCTCCTCGGTGTGGAGCCCCGTCCAGGTAGCCGCGCGAGCGGCGGTCAAGGCGCTCGGCAGGTGATTGGCCGAGACGGCGCAGCAACTGGAATACTGGGCCATGTCACCCCCACTACTTACTGGAGACCGCATGCCTGTCGCCACACCTGACGTCTACGCCGCGATGCTCGACAAGGCGAAGAACGAGTCATTCGCCTTCCCCGCCATCAACGTGTCGTCTTCGCAGACGCTCAACGCAGCCCTCGCCGGATTCGCCGAGGCCGAGAGCGATGGCATCATCCAGGTGTCGACCGGTGGTGCCGAGTACTTCTCGGGCCCCACGGTCAAGGACATGGTCACAGGCTCGCTGGCCTTCGCCGCGTTCGCGCAGGAAGTTGCCAAGAAGTACCCGGTCAACGTCGCGCTGCACACCGACCACTGCCCCAAGGACAAGCTCGACGGATTCGTCCGCCCGCTGATCGCTGCATCGGCCGAGCGCGTCAAGAGCGGCGGACTGCCGTACTTCCAGTCGCATATGTGGGACGGTTCGGCCGTTCCGCTCGAGGAGAACCTCGAGATAGCTCAGGAGCTGCTGGCTGCCTGCGCCGCGGCGAACATCATCCTCGAGGTCGAGATCGGCATCGTCGGCGGCGAGGAGGACGGCGTCGAGGGCGGCATGGGCGAGCACCTCTACACGACTCCCGAGGACGCGCTGGCCACGGTCGCCGCGCTTGGTCTGGGTGAGAAGGGTCGTTACCTGACGGCACTGACGTTCGGCAACGTCCACGGC
>JBBSSC010000237.1:0-4116 GCA_038242465.1 Propionibacteriales bacterium
CGCTGGGCCTCGCCGCCCGATAGGGTGCCCGACGAGCGGTCCAGTGACAGATAGCCGAGGCCGATCTCGACGAAGGAGTCGAGTATCTGGCACAGCGAGGTCAGCAGCGGCGCGACGGACGGCTCGTCCAGGTCGGCGACCCACGCCGCGAGATCGCTGATCTGCATCGCGCACAGATCGGCGATGCTCAGGCCGGCGATCTTGGAGGAACGCGCTTCGGCGCTGAGCCGGGTGCCATCGCAGTCAGGGCACGTCGTGAACGTGATCGCCCGCTCGACGAAGGAGCGGATGTGGGGCTGCATGGCCTCGACGTCCTTGGCCAAGAAGGACTTCTTGATTTGCGGACTGAGACCCTGGTAGGTGAGGTTGATGCCCTCGATGTTGAGCTTGACCGGCTCCTTGTAGTGCAGCGCGTCGAGCTCCTTCTTGGTGAACTTCGAGATGGGCGTGTCGCAGTCGAAGAAGCCACAGCCGCGCAGAATGCGTCCCTGCCAGCCGTCCATGCTGTAGCCGGGGATCGTCAGGGCGCCCTCGTTGATGGTCTTGCTGGCGTCGTACAGCGCTGTGAGGTCGAAATCGTTGACCGCGCCTCTGCCCTCGCAGCGCGGGCACATGCCGCCCACGACGCTGAAGCTGCGTCGCTCCTTCGTCTCGCGGCCGCCCTTGTCCATCGTGACAGCGCCGGCACCAGACATCGAGGCAACATTGAACGAGTATGCCTGCGAGGAACCGATGTGCGGATCGCCGAGCCGGCTGAACAGGATGCGCAGCATCGCATTGGCATCCGTCGCGGTGCCGACCGTCGAGCGCGGATCGGAGCCCATCGGCTCCTGATCGACGATGATCGCGGTCGTCAGCCCGTCGAGCACGTCGACGTCAGGGCGGGCCAGGGTCGGCATGAAGCCCTGCACGAAGGCGCTGTAGGTCTCGTTGATCATCCGCTGCGACTCCGCGGCGATCGTGGCGAACACCAATGAGCTCTTGCCCGAGCCGGAGACACCCGTGAAGACGGTCAGCCGGCGCTTGGCGATCTCGACGCTGACATCCTTGAGGTTGTTGACGCGTGCTCCATGCACCCGGATCAGGTCGTGGCTGTCTGCCGGGTGCTGCGTGCTCATGGAGTCTCCGTCTGTCAGGCGATGCGCTGCGTGCCAGCGTAAACGTTGAAGCTCCCGTTACGACTGAATCCAAGAAGCGTCATACCGGCCGATGCGGCGTGCTCGACCGCGAGAGACGAGGGCGCCGACACGGCGGCGAGCACCGGGATCCCGGCCATGTGGGCCTTCTGAACGAGCTCGAACGAGGCGCGTCCCGAGACCTGCAAGGCGGTGCCGCGCAGGGGGAGCCGTCCTTCTCGCAGCGCCCAACCGACGACCTTGTCGACGGCGTTGTGGCGGCCGACGTCCTCACGCAGACACAGCAGCTCACCGTCGGGGCCGAAAAGCCCGGCGGCGTGCACACCGCCTGTGCGGTCAAACACCAGCTGACGCTCGCGCAGCTTGTCGGGCAGTGCGCTCAGCAGCTGAGGCGGCCACATCGTGTCGTCCTCTAGCCCGCCGAAGTGGGTCGCCTTGTGCACCGCCTCGATCGAGGCAGTTCCGCAGATGCCGCATGAGCTGGACGTGTAAACGTGTCGCTCGAGGCTCAGATCGGGTGGGGCGGTGCCGGCGCTGAGCTCTGCGTCGATCACGTTGAACGTCTGTAGGCCCTGATCGTCGGTTCCGGCACAGAAGCGCATCGAGGCCAGCTGATCGGCCGACCAGATCACGCCCTCCGAAACCAAGAATCCGGCGACGAGGTCGAAGTCATCACCAGGCGAGCGCATCGTGACCGAGAACGAGGAGCCGCCGACGCGGATCTCCAGGGGTTCTTCGACGGCGAGTGCATCCTCGCGCTCGATCGGGTCGGCATCAGGTGAAAATCGGGTCACGCGGGTGCGGCGGACGAGCCGTCCAGCCATCTTCACTCACCTCCAGGCTTGCGATCGGGGCAGGTGCGTGCGATCAGTTCTTCGATTTTCGCATGAGCGGTTGCTCCTCAGAAGGCGGGACGTAGCAGTGCGTGGCATCGTCGTCGGATGACCCCTCGACGACGCCTGGCCCTCGTCACCGGGGCGACCGGCTACATCGGCTCCTTGCTGGTCGCCCGGCTCCTCGGCGAGGGGTGGACGGTTCGTGTGGTGACCCGCGATGTCGCTGGTCTGAGGGGTCACGACTGGGCGCCGCTCGTCGATGTCGTCGAGGGTGATGCGCAGGATGCGAGGGTGCTCGCTCGTGCCCTGGACGGTGCCGACGTCGCGTGGTTCCTGATCCACTCGATGGGCGCGAGCTACGAGTACGCGGACCGCGATCGCACTATCTCGATGCAGTTCGGGCGGGCCTGTCGGGCGGCTGGGGTGCGACGGATCGTGTATCTCGGTGGGCTGTATCCACACGGGCAGCAGCTCTCGCCGCACCTGGATTCACGCCGCGAGGTGGGGCAAATGCTGCTCGACTCGGGCGTGCCGACGGCAGTGCTGCAGGCCGGGATCGTGGTAGGTGCCGGTTCGGTCTCGTACGAGCTGCTGCGGCTGGCCACAGAACGGTTGCCCGTCGTGGTGGGGCCTGACTGGCTCGATCGCCGGATCCAGCCGATCGGTGTGGACGATGCGCTCCACTACCTCGTGGCCTCCGCGGATCTGCCTCTCGATGTGAACAGGGCCTTCGACATCGGGGGAGCAGATGCGATGTCGTACCGCGACCTGATCGGCGTCTATGCCGAGGTAGCGGGCCTTCGTCCGCGGCTCGTCATCACGCTGCCGGTGCTGCTGCCGCGGACGACCGCGCTATGGGCGGGCATCCTGGCACCGGTCCCGACGACTCTTGCGAGCTCGCTCATCGCGAGCCTCATGCTCGATATGGTCTGCGGCGAGAACGACATCGACACTTACGTCGCGCCGCCACCCGGCGGACGCGCGACGTTCCGCGAGGCAGTCACTGCCGCGCGGACCCGCCGCTGACGAGGATTTCAGTCGTCGTCGGCGAGGGTCTCGGCGGCGCGGGCGTCGGCCTTCGGGGCCAGCACTGACACCGAGTCGTCGATCCGCTCGTTGACGTAGCGCAGGATCTCGGCGACGCTCGCGGCTACGGGCACTGCCAGGAAAGCGCCCGTGATGCCGAACATCGAGCCACCGGCCGTGACGCTCATCAGCACGACCGCGGGGTGCAGGTTCATGTTCTTGCCCTGCAGCACGGGCGACAGGACATTGCCCTCGAGCTGCTGCACCGCGACGACGATGATCAGGGCAATCAGCGCATCCTTGGGATCGTTGGTCACCAAGGTCACGAGGACCGCCAGTGCGCCACTGACGAAGGCGCCGATGATGGGGATGTAGCCGCCGAAGAACGTCACGACGGCCAGTGGTACCGCAAGCGGGGAGCCGAGGATCGCGAGTCCGATGCCGATGATGACCGCATCGATCATCGCGACGAGGGTCTGCGTGCGGATGAAGCCGCCGAGCGTGTCCCAGACACGGCTGAGGACCTCGGTCAGGTGCTGGCCGGAGCGCGTGCCACCAAGGGTTCTGACCCACGGCAGGAACTTGTGACCGTCCTTCACGAAAAAGAACGTCAGCATCAGGACCAGCACGATGTTGATGATGATGGAGGTCGCGGTGCTGATGGTCGAGAAGACACCCGAGCTGATGGCGCTGGCGCTGGACTGCAGCTTGTCCTGCATGGCGGAGATGGCGGCTGTGATCTGGCCCTCGGAGAGATTCAGTGGCTCGCCCGTAACCCAGTCGCGAACTTTCTGCAGGCCATCGGATGCGCCGGCAGCGACCTCGCCGGACTTGTCGGCGACCTGCGGGGTCAGCACCGCGATGACCGCGACGAGTCCCGCAATGAAGCTGACCACAACCAGGGCCGCGGCTGCGGCCGGCGGCCAGCCCTTCGAACGCAGCCATGCGACGGGCGGGGTCAGGATGGTCGCGACGATCAGGGCCATCGAGACCGGGAAGAGAACCATCCAGATGTGACCGATGCCCCAGCCGATGACATATGCGGCCGCTGCGATCACGACAACGCGCAGGCCCCACCTCTGCATACCGGCGAAGGCGTCGTCGATGACGACGCCACG
>JBBSSC010000238.1:0-4105 GCA_038242465.1 Propionibacteriales bacterium
CGAGGCGATCGACCTCGACCAGCAGAGACAAGGCGGACACATCGGGAAGTCGCGGACTGAGAGGCACCTCACCAGCGTACGTCAGCCACAGGTTATGCCTGTGCATCCACAGGAATCTGGTCTCTACTCCGCCGGCCGTGAGACGGCGAGAATCGATTCATGAGCATAACTGTGGCGTCCCGGACGCCGATGTCAGTGAGCCGGCGCACGTCGCTGACCCACTTCGGACCCAATTGGTTCGCGGCCGTCATGGGAACCGGCATCGTCGCGAATGCCGCAGCCACGCTTCCTGTGCATGTGCCCGGTGTCGAGAAGCTCGCTCTGGGCATGTGGATCCTCGCCTCGGCGCTGCTCATCGTCATGCTGGCGGCCACCGTGGCGCATTGGGCGGCGCATCCCGTTGCGGCTCGAGGGCACCTCGCTCATCCGGTGATGTCGCACTTCTACGGCGCACCCGCGATGGCGCTGATGACAGTGGGTGCGGGTGCAATGCTGATCGGCCACGAACTCATCGGCCTCCACGCCGCGGTGACTCTAGACATCGTGTTGTGGACTGCCGGCACGACACTGGGCCTCTGGACCACATGCGCCATCCCGCGGCGGATGTTCAGGCGTGCAGATCCGTACGCCGGCCCGGCTTTCGGCGGTTGGCTCATGCCTGTTGTCCCGGCTATGGTCAGCGCGGCGACGGGCGCTCTGCTGGTGCCCCACCTGCCGCCGACTTTCAGGCCGACGATGATCGCTGCCTGCTACGTCCTGTTCATCGTCGCCTTGGCCGCCAGCCTGCCGCTGATCGTCATGATCGTGCGGCGCGCGCTGACGGGATATCTAGGTGCGGCGGCGACCATCCCGACGTTGTTTATCGTCCTGGGCCCGCTCGGGCAGTCCGTCACGGCGGCCCACGTGCTCGGCGACGAGGCAGGTGGACGATTCGTCACGGCCGGCGTCGTCTACGGCGTCCCGGTCCTGATCTCCGCGATGTTGTGGCTCATCATCGCGACGACACTCGTCGTGCGCACCTCCCGGACAGGCCTATCGTTCAGCCTCACCTGGTGGTCGTTCACGTTCCCTGTGGGCACTCTCGTCACCGGCACATCCGGCGTGGCAGCCATCAGCGGCGTCCCCATCCTCGAAGACGCCGCCGTGGTCCTGTTCGCCATCTTGGTGTGTGCGTGGGCAGCCGTCGCAACACTCACCGTGCGTGGTGCGTGGAGCGGCCGGCTGCTCCCGCGTCAGACCGCGTAAGGCGCGAGTTCGTTGGCGAGTCCGCCGTTGACGCGAGCGACGACGCGGGTTCCATCGGCCTCGTGGTCAAGCGACTCAATCTCGCCCTGCACATGGATCTGGTTGAGCAGATCGCCGCGCGAGTACGGCAGCAGGACATCGATATGGCTGGTCGGCTGAGGTAGATCCGACTCGATCGCGTTGAGCAGCTCGTCCATCCCCTCGCCCGTGCGGGCGCTGATGACGACGGCATGCGGCTCACGGACCAGTAGCTGCTTGATGACCAGCGGATCGGCTGCATCGGCCTTGTTGATCACGATGATCTCGGGGATCTCAAAGGCGCCGGCCTCGAGGATGACCTGCCGAACCGCGGCGATCTGCCCCTCGGGGTTGGGGTCGGAACCGTCGACAACGTGCAGGATCAGATCGGCCTCAGCGACCTCTTCAAGCGTCGAGCGGAAGGCCTCGACGAGCTGGTGCGGCAGGTTGCGGACCAGCCCGACGGTGTCGGAGAGCGTGTAGATGCGGCCATCTGAGGTCTGCGTGCGGCGGGTCGTCGGATCGAGCGTCGCGAACAGCGCGTTCTCGACCAGCACCCCGGCGTCGGTCAGCTTGTTCAGCAGGCTCGACTTGCCCGCATTGGTGTAGCCCGCGAGCGCGACCGACGGGATGTCGTTGCGCTTGCGGTTGCCCTTCTTGGTCTCGCGGGCCTTACCGAGCTCGGCCAGCTCGCGGCGGAGCTTCGTCATCTTCAGCTCGATGCGGCGCCGATCGGTCTCCAGCTTGGTCTCACCGGGGCCACGACCACCGATACCCTCGCCGCCGGCGGCCTGTCCACCGGCCTGGCGGGAGAGGTTCCCGCCCCATCCGCGAAGGCGCTGCTTCTGGTACTGCAGCTGGGCCAGCTCGACCTGGGCCTTGCCCTCTTTCGACTTCGCGTGCTGCGCGAAGATGTCGAGGATCAGCGCGGTGCGGTCGACGACCTTGACCTTGACCTTGTCCTCGAGGTTGCGCAGCTGGCTGGGGGCGAGCGCGCCGTCACAGATGACCGTGTCGGCGCCCGTCGCCTCGACTGTCACGCGGAGGTCTTCGACCTTGCCCGAGCCGATGTACGTGGCCGGATCGGGCTTCTGCCGACGCTGGATCAGCGCATCCAGCACCTCGGAGCCAGCGGTCTCGGCGAGCGCCTTCAGCTCAGTCATCGAGTTCTCGGCGTCCTCTGCGGTGCCTTCGGTCCACACTCCGACGAGAACGACCCGCTCGAGCCGCAGCTGGCGGTACTCGACCTCGGTGATGTCTTCGAGCTCGGTGCGCAGGTTCGCGACGCGCCGTAGGGAGTGGCGCTCTTCGAGCTCGAGTCCATCGGTGCCCGAAGGCGTCGGCTCGTAGCCCGCTGAGTCTGTCGAAGTGTCGGTCATGCAATCCAATCCATGGTGCCCCGCGCGACGATCTCGGCGGGGCCGGTGAGAGTGATGTGGTGATCGATGTTCCAGGTGACGTGAACCGTGCCGCCGGGGACGTCGACCCGGTAGGTGGCGGGCTTCTCGGCGCCGTCGGCAACTGCGGCGGCTACCGCTACGGCACAGGCACCCGTGCCGCACGAGCGAGTCTCGCCCGAACCGCGCTCGTGCACACGCATCGCGACGTGACGCTCACCCTCACGGACGACGAACTCGATGTTGACGCCTTCGGGATAGACCGAGGCGTCGTAGTCGGGCTGTGTCAACAAGGTGCCCACATCGGCGAGGCGCTCGACGAACGCCACGGCGTGCGGGTTACCTGTACGAACATCCCGCGCCTCCCAGGTGTTCCCGTCGGCCGAGACCTTGGAATGCCCCTGCACCTGCGGGACCCCCATGTCGACGCTGATGTCATTGCCGGCGATCGACACGATCTTGTCGCCATCGCGAGTGCCGACCACAAAAGGCTCGGACGCATCGACGAGGTCTTCCTGGAGCAGGTGCAGCGCGAAGACCCGGACGCCGTTGCCGCACATCTCGCTGATCGATCCGTCGGCATTGCGGTAGTCCATGAACCACTCACCGGCGGACTCGATGCCGGGCAGCGCGGACGACCGGATGACACGCAGGACCCCGTCAGCCCCCATCCCGCGCCGCCGCTCACAAAGAGCCGCGACGAAGGAGGCGGGAAGTTCGCCGTGAATCTGGCCATCGTGGTCGGGAAGCAGCACGAAATCGTTCTCGGTGCTATGCCCCTTCAACCACGGAAAACTCATACCCGAAGTCTACCCACCCCAAGACGTCGCTCACGATTTCGGCGTGATTGCGCGGAGCCGCCTTCGGGATCCGTGCATTCGCGCCGACATTCTGCCTCGCCTAGGTCTTGAGCCAGTGGATGCGGGGGTCCTTGCGGAAGTCGCGGTCTTGGCGGCGGGCGAACTTGCGTGTGCCGGTGACTGTGGCTTCGCGAGCCTCGTCCTCGGTCATCTCGCCGTTCAGGAACGCCAGAATCTGTTGATAGCCCAACGCGCGCGACGCCGTCAGACCTTGCTCGATGCCTTGCGGCAACAGCGCGCGGACCTCCTCGACGAAGCCATCCGCCCACATCTGGTCAACGCGATCGACTAGCCGGACGTCCAGGACATCGCGAGGCACATCCAGTCCCAGCAGCAGGAGGTTGCCGTAGATCGAGTCGTAGGCAGGCAGCTTCGCCGCGAATGGCTTGCCGGTCAGCTCATTGACCTCAAGGGCACGGACGACGCGCCGGTCATTGGTCGCGAGGATCTGCGCTGCCGCGGCGGGATCTCGTCGAGTGAGCTCGGCATGTAACGCGGGTGCTCCGTGGGCTTCCAGTTCGGCGGCCCACTTGGCGCGGATCGCAGGGTCGGTGCCGGGGAAATCGAGCCGGTCGAGCACCGCGC
>JBBSSC010000239.1:0-4095 GCA_038242465.1 Propionibacteriales bacterium
CACCGCGAGTGCCTGGCGGTGGAACTCCTTGAGATCGGGCCCGAACGCCGCGACCCAGTTGTCGCGGAGCTGCTCCCACATGCGCTGACCGACCTTGTAGGACGGTGCCTGGCCGGCCCAGCCGAGGTAGCGGAGCACCTCGAAACGGACGAATGATTCGTTCATGTTGACGTGCTGGGCCATGAACTCAAAGGCATCCTCGCCCGTCCAGGTACCGCTGCCGTCGGGCTTGGGCTTGCCCAGGTGGACGCCGATGTCGAGGACGACACGGGCCGCGCGCATCCGCTGGCCGTCGAGCATCCCGAGGCGGTCCGCGGGAGCATCCAGGTAGCCGAGATCAGCCATGAGGCGCTCGGCGTACAGCGCCCAGCCCTCGCCGTGGCCCGAGTTCCAGTTGAGCCGACGCCAGCCGTTGAGCTGTGCACTGTTGTACGTCGCTAGGCCCAGCTGGAGGTGATGGCCGGGCACGCCCTCGTGATAGACCGTCGTGAGCTCGCGCCAGGTGTCGAACTCGGTGATGCCTTCGGGGACGCTCCACCACATGCGGCCGGCGCGCTCGAAGTCCTCGCTCGGGCCGGTGTAATAGATGCCGCCTTCCTGCGTCGGGGCGATCATGCACTCGAGTCGCCGCATGGGTTCGGGGATGTCGAAGTGGGTGCGGCCGAGCTCGGTGATGGCGCGATCGCTGGTCTCTTGCATCCATGCCTGCAGCGCGTCGGTGCCGTGCAGCTTGAGACTCGGATCGGCCTCGAGATGCGCGATGGCCTCTGCCACGCCGGCGCCAGGAAGAACCTGATTGGCGATGGATTCCTGTTCGGCCACCATGCGGCTCAGCTCTTCGAGCCCCCATTCGTAGGTCTCGTCGAGATCGATCTCGGCGCCGACGCACGACCGTGAGGCGAGCGCATAGTGCTCGCGGCCGACGGCATCGGCCTCGGGCGCGTGCGGGGCGAGATCGTGCTCCAGGAAGCCGACCATGGCTTGGTAGGCCTCGGACGCCACGCGGGCGCCTGCCTCGAGATCGTTCTTGAGCGACTCCGGCACGTCGGCCCGTCCGGCCAGCGCAGCGAAGAAGCTGTCGGATCCGGTCTGCTTGCGGGCCTGGGTCGCGACTTCCAGCACCTGGCGGATCGCGGGAACGTTGCCTGCCGCGATGCCGATGCGCAGCGAGTCGAGATATCCCGACATCGTCGCGGGGATATTCCGCATGCGCTGCGCGATGTGCGCCCAGTCAGCGTGGGTGTCGGAGTCCATCAGGTCAAAGATGTCGCGCAGCTCCTGGCCAGGCGAGGCGATGACGTTGAGATCGCGCTGCCAGAATCCGGCCTCGATCTGTTCGAGCTCGAGCTCGAGGGTGCGGATGAGCTCGGCCTGCGTGATGACGTCGGTATGGTCCTCGGCGTGGGAGTCGCGCACCAGCGTGAGCATCGACCGGGCCGCATCGGCGCGGGCCGCGACGCCGTCGGGGGAGAAATCGGTGTACTCGGCCTCGCGGCCGGGGCGCCCCAGGTGCACGTGCAGCTCGGGCGAGAGCTCCAACATGGTGTCGAGCCAGCCCTCCGCGAGCTCGTCCATGGGCGTCGGATCGCGAAAATCATCCATCCCCCGACCCTAGCCCCCGCTGAGTGTGACGTTTTGTCTCGGAGCGCCGCTGGGACGCGTGCTGAAACGTCACACTCAGCGGGGAGGGAGGGACTCGTCCTACGAGACAGCTACTCGGCACCTGCGGACGATGTGTGTGAACCGGTTGTCTTCATAACCTTTAGATATGTCGATCCTGCTGTCTGATCCGCGCGTCCGCGCGATCCCCGTGGTTGAGTCCGCTGAGCCGCTCGTGCCCTACGACGACGGCATGGACGGGACCGTGCTGGTCCGGTCGGGGCTGGCGGTCCGACTGGCTCGGGCCCAACGGGGACTCGGACCCCATCTGCGTCTGCGCATCGTCGAAGGGATGCGCGAGGTCACTGTCCAGCGGTCCATCATCGAGCAGTACTCGGCGTCTCTGCGGGCCGTGCATCCCGGCATCTCGAGCTTCGACCTCACGATGCTGACGAGCCGGTTCGTCGCACCGATCGAGGTGGCTCCCCATGTGGCCGGCGCTGCCGTAGACCTGACATTGATCGGCCCCGACGACGTCGAGCTCGACATGGGCACGCCGATCGACGCGACCCCCGAGCAGAGTGCCGGCGCCTGCTATCTCGACGCACCGGGCCTGCTGGCAGACGTGCGAGCGCATCGAGGCCTTCTGGCGCACACGCTGCGTACGGCCGGGCTCGTCAACTATCCGCCCGAGTGGTGGCACTGGAGCTACGGCGATCGGTACTGGGCACTCATGACGGGCGCCCCTGCAGCCCTGTACGGAGCGGTTGCCGGAACGAGTGCCGCATGAGCCCCGCGCTGCAGACCAGCGTGGCGTCGGCGACGTGCCCCCGCGTCACGATCGATCTCGATGCGATCGCCTTCAACACCCGGACGCTTGCGGCACGCGCCGATGGTCGACTGATGGCCGTCGTGAAGGCCGATGCCTTCGGACACGGTGCCGTGCCGGTGGCGCGGACGGCGTTGACGAACGGCGCGACCGGGCTGGGCGTCACGAGCATCGTCGAGGGGATGGAGCTGCGCGCCGCAGGTCTGGTGGCCCCGATCCTCAGCTGGCTCAACCCGCTGTCAGCCGACTTCGGGACGGCTGTCGCCCAGCGGATCGACCTCGCGGTGCCGGGCCGTGCGCACTTGGACGCCGTCGCCTCGGCCGCCGCGACCGGGCAGCTGCCGGCGCAGGTGCACCTCCACCTCGACGTCGGGATGGCCCGCGATGGCGCGGCTCCCGCCGAGTGGGCGGATCTCTGCACCCGCGCGAGAAGTCTCGAACGGCGCGGCCTGATCGAGGTCGTGGGGGTCATGGGGCATCTCGGCGGCGCCGAAAGACCTGGCGACATCACCTCGGCGTCGGGCCTCGTCCGGTTCGACAACGGGGTAGACATCGCCCGCGCGGCCGGGCTGCGCCCACGGCTGCGGCATCTCGCTGCCACCGCGGCGCTGCTCCACGAGCCAGCAACACAGCTGGACCTCTGCCGCGTCGGGGCTGGACTGTTCGGGATCGACCCGTCGGCCGCCGGGCTGCGGCCCGCCATGACCATGACGGCCTCCGTCGTGACGGTGCGTGACGTCGAGGCGGGCACGCCGGTGGGCTACGGCCACACCTGGACGGCTCCCACCGCGACGCGCCTCGCGCTGCTCCCGGTGGGATACGCCGACGGTCTACCGAGGTGCAGCTCCGGGTCCGCGCACGTCTCGATCCACGGCAGACGTCATCCTGTGGTCGGCACGATCTCGATGGACCAGATCGTCGTGGACGTGGGGGAGGCAGCCGTGCGCGAGGGTGACACCGCAGTCATCTTCGGCGCGGGCGACGCGGGCGAGCCGACGGCTGCCGAGTGGGCAGCGTGGGCGGGGACGATCGAGCACGAGATCCTGACCGGTATCGGTCGCCGGGTCGAGCGCGTTGTGCTGCCGGCGAGCATCCCGTGGCTGCGAGGCGTCCGATGACACGACGTACGCGCGTCGCGGTGGTGGGCGGCGGCGCAAGCTGTGAGCACGAGGTCTCGCTGGCGTCCGCGGCGTCCGTCGTCGCGGCGCTCGATCCCGCACGCTTCGACACCCTGCCCCTGACGATCGGGCGTGATGGCCGGTGGAGCGTGAGCGGCGCATCCCTGGGCCCGACGCCCGCGGCCTCCCTGGCCCTTGCGATCGACGTGATCGGCGGCTGCGATGTGGTGCTGCCCGCCGTTCACGGTCCGCGAGGCGAGGACGGCACGCTGGCGGCGCTGTGCGATCTGGCCGGGGTCCCGTACGTCGGATCGCCCGTGCGTGCCGGTGCGCTCGCGATGCACACGGTCGCGACCAAGCTCATCGCCGATTCGCTCGCAATCGGCACGGCGGGCGGCGGTGTCGTGACGGCCCGGAGCGCGGCCGGGTTCGGCTGGACGGGTCCTGTCGTCGTCAAGCCCGTCGCGGCCGGTTCGAGCCACGGGCTCGCACTGGTGACCGACCAGGCCTCGTTGGCGCCGGCGATCGGCGCGGCGCTGCTGCTCGACG
>JBBSSC010000240.1:0-4067 GCA_038242465.1 Propionibacteriales bacterium
ATGCCGGATGCCGGATGCCGGCCCTCAAGCCCGAGGAGTCAGTGGCGGCCGCTGGTCTTCGACTTGCTGACCAGCATCTCCAAGCTGGTTGCGTTGGGTGCGGATCTGACCGATGTCATCGAGCGCGCGACGATCGTCCCGGCCACGCTGCTCGGCATCGCCGACGAGGGCTACGGAACGCTCGCGGTCGGTAGCCCGGCCAATGTCACGGTTGTCGAAGAGGTTTCGGATCAGCTCATGCCCGATGCTGCGGGCAACTCGATCGTTGCGCCGCGCTACGAGCCCGTCACGGTGCTGTCCAAGGGCGAGAACATCTCGATCACGCCATGGCGCGGCCTGAACCAGTGATGTCTAACGGCTCAGGTGCGGTCCGGGACCACCGGACCCGCCTGAGGCGGCGGATCGCGGCGGGCGATCGCCTGCTGGGCACTTTCATCAAGCTCGCGACGACCGATGTGCTCGACATGTGCGCGCCGGTCCTCGACCTGGTCGTGATCGACATGGAGCATTCGTCGCTCAGCGAGTCCGAGGTCACGGCGCTGCTGCGCTACGCCCACGGGATCGGACTGCCGGCCCTGGTCCGGGTGCCAGCGGTCGACTCGGGCCGGATCAATCGGCTTCTCGAGGCCGGCGCGACCGGCATCCAGTTGTCGATGCTGGCCACGGCAGCGCAGCGCGACGAACTGCTCGACATCTGCCGCTATCCGCCCGCCGGACGTCGGTCGGTAAGCCTGGCTCACCCCACGGCTCAGTTCGGCGGCATGGCGCTGGCCGGCTATCTGTCGAGTGAGCGGGAAGCGCCGCCTTTCTTGGTCGGCCAGATCGAGTCCGAGGTCGACGGTGAGCTCACCGAGCTGATCGCGGGTCTCGACGTGGCCTTCGTCGGGACGACCGACCTGGCCGTCTCGCGCGGACTGTCCGAAACGGATGGATCGCTGATCGAGGCGGTCGCCGAGATCCGTCGCGCCGCTGCAGATGCGGGGGTTGCCTTCGGCGGATGGGCGAGCCGGTTGGAAGCCGTCACCGCCGCGGGCCTCGACGAGGCCGCGATGGTCCTGGTGGGGTCTGACCTCCAGTTACTGGCCAAGGGCATCCGGGAGCTGGCCGACCGCCCGCCCGGCACATTTATCACAGCAGAAAGTAGCCGACCATGAATCAATCCGACAGCAGCGTGTCACGCAATGCCGGCCTGTACGGCACCGTCGTCAGCTGGGACGACATCCCGATCGTCGACGTGCGCCCCGGCGTGAAGCGCCGGGTCTACTCGACGGATCAGGTGATGTTCGCCTGGCACTCGCTCGACGTTGGGATGCAGACCAATCCCCACTCGCACGAGGACTTCGATCAGCTCGTGTATATCGACGCGGGGCTGTGCGACTACTACGTCAGCGGCGAGCCGAACAGGATGGGCCCCGGCTCGTTCATGTTGGTCCCGGCCGGCGCCGAGCACTACATCGTCCCGATCGAGGGCCCGTGCATCAACATCGATGTGTTCACGCCGCCGCGGGCCGACTTCCTGCGTTAGTCCGCTGAAACGACAATTCCCCGCCCGGGTCTCGGGCGGGGAATTTCGTGGTGATGCGGTGCGGCGGTCAGCCGTCTGTGGAGTGCCCAGGGTTGAGGGCGGAGGAGGGATCGATGAGTCGGGCGATGTGATTGATTGCCAAAGCGGCCTCGCCGAAGCCGATCGAGATGAGCTTGACCTTGCCCTCGAAGTGCGTCACGTCGCCGGCTGCGAAGACCCGCTCGCGGTTGGTCCGCTGCGTCCGGTCGACCAGGATGTGCCGGCGGTGCAGCTCGAGGCCCCACTGCTCGAGCGGGCCGAGATCGGCGATGAAGCCGAGTGCCGCCACGACGGTCTGGGCCGGCAGATGCTTGACGTCGCCGTCTTTGCTGCTGACTACGACAGTCGCGATCTCGTCGTCACCGACCAGCTCGTCGACCTCGTACGGGGTCAGGATCGTGACGGTGGAGTCTTTGAGCTGTTCGACGCTGCGCTCATGGGCCCGGAAGGCGGGACGGCGGTGCACCAGCGTCACGCTCGCGGCGATGTCTTCAAGGGCCAGCGCCCAATCGACGGCCGAGTCGCCGCCGCCCACGATGACGACGTCCTGGTCGGCAAGCTCGTTGAGCTTGGGCACGAAATAACGCAGCCCGCGACCTTCGAAGTCAGTGCCGGTGGGCAGCTGTCGCGGCTCGAAGGTGCCGATGCCTGCCGTGATCAGGAGCGCGGCGGCGCGCACCGTGCGTCCGTCGCTGAGTGTGATCGTGACGTGCTCGGCAGACTCCTCCAGGCCGACGGCCTGGCTCTCCAGCAGGATCTCGGGGTCCCAGCGCTTGGCCTGGGCGTGTAGCCCGTCGACAAAGTCCTGGCCGCGGATCGACGGGAAACCGGCCACATCGTAGATCGCCTTCTCCGGATACAGCGCCGCGATCTGCCCGCCGACCTCAGGCAGGGAATCGATCAGCGCGGTCCGGAGCCCGCGGAATCCGGCGTAGTACGCGGCATAGAGCCCGCTCGGCCCCGCTCCGATGATCGCGACGTCGACGTCGAGCGTTGTCATGAACGCGTCTCGATCGCGTCGACCGCTGGGTGGTCCGTGCCCGTGGGCTGGATCTTGCGGGCGCCTCCAGGCGAGCCGATCTCGGTGAAGAACTCGGCGTTGACCTCCGCCCAGGTGCTTGTCTCGCCGGGCAGATCGTCCTGGTGGAAGATCGAGATCTGAGGGCACACGGGCTCGCAGCGGCCGCATTCGACGCACTCGTCAGGCTGGATATAGAGCATCCGGTCACCCTCGTAGATGCAGTCGACGGGGCACTCTTCGATGCAGGACTTGTCCATCACATCGATGCAAGCATCGGTGATCACGTAGGTCATGGCATGACTTTCACACGGGAGCGGAGATGCTCGGGGCGCACAGATTTTTAATGCGTGATGTCATCTTGCCATTAGAGATGATTGCGGTCAATGCGTCGAGCGGTTGGGGTGCGGAGGGTTAGTGTGCGGAGGGTGCCTGTGTTCCGCCGTGACCGGCATGCGTGGGGCGAGCCATGAACAACACGATGACAATGCCAGCTATGAAGGCGAGAACCGGCACCCATAGCGCCTGGGCCATGGCATCGGTATATGCCACCTGAACGGATTCTGGCATGGCCTGGCCGGGTGTGGACTGGCTTGTCCGGCCGTCGAGTCCTTGGGCCGTCAGACGTGATGCGATGGCAGCTGCTATTGCGGCGCTACCGAGAGCGGCAGCGATCTGTCGTGTCGTGTTGAAGATGCCTGCACCGGCGCCAGCGGCGGACATCGGCAGATTGCGGGTGGCAGTGACGGTGAGCGGGGACCAGAGAAAGGCGCTGGCAATGCCGAAGGTCGCCATCGGCAGGCATAGCTGCCAGGCTGGCGTGGTGGGGCTCATGATGAGCAAGAGACCCAGGATCGACGCGGCTGCGAGGGTGAAGCCGATCAACGTCAAATGGCGGGGATGCACTTGATCGACGAGGCGGCCGACAAAGGACGAGAATGCCATCAGCATGACCGCCATGGGCGCCAGTAGAAGTGCCGCTTCAGTGGGGGACCAGCCGCGAGCGTTCTGGGCGTAGAACATGAACGGCAAGGCCATTGCCGTGATGGCGAAGGAGACCATCGCGATGCCGCCGTTGCCGACCGAGAAGTTGCGGTCACGGAACAGCGACAACGGCACGAGCGGTTCGGCCTTGATGCGGCTCTGCCACCACAGGAAGATCGCGAACAGTGCCAGCCCCAGAGCAATTAGCAGCGGGACGCTGATGATGCCTTCGATAGTGCCCCAGTCGTAGCGCTCGCCCTCTTGGATGCCGAACACCAGTAGGAAGACCGCGGCCGCGCTGAGTGTGACACCGAGCCAGTCGAAGCTGTGCGCGTGGGTTGGCAGATTCGGCACGAGCTTGGCGGCGAGCACGAAGGCGATAACACCGATCGGCACGTTGATGATGAAGATCCACTCCCAGCCGGCCGCATCGACGAGGACGCCGCCCAGGATCGGCCCTACGAGGGTTGCCGCACCCGCCGTCGCTCCCCATAGAGCCAT
>JBBSSC010000241.1:0-4051 GCA_038242465.1 Propionibacteriales bacterium
AAGCCATTCCTGTTCTCCGGCACGGTCGGCTCCACTCTCCGGTACGGTCGCCCCGACGCGACCGACGAGGAGGTCTGGGTCGCGCTCGACATCGCGCAGGCCCGTGACTTCGTCGAGAAGATGCCTCAGCAGCTCGACGCGCCGATCGCGCAGGGCGGCACGAACGTCTCGGGCGGTCAGCGCCAGCGTCTCGCCATCGCCCGCGCGATCATCAAACGACCGCCGATCTACTTGTTTGACGACTCGTTCTCGGCCCTCGACTATACGACCGACGCTTCGCTGCGGGCCGCTCTCGGCGCGGTCACTGCCGACGCTGCAGTCGTCATCGTGGCGCAGCGGGTCTCCACGATCCGCGCTGCCGACCGCATCGTCGTGCTCGACGAGGGTCGTGTCGTCGGCACCGGCACTCACGCCGAGCTCATGGACCACTGCGATGTGTACCGCGAGATCGTCCTGTCACAGCTGACCCTGGAAGAGGCATCCTCATGAGCCAGCGAGGCCCGGCGCTCGCCGGAATGGGGATGGGTCCGCAGCGGGCCAAAGACTTCAAGGGCACACTGCGCAGGCTGACTGATCGGTTGCTTCGCGATCGCCTGCTGATCTGGGGCGTCGTGGCCTTCGGCGTTCTTGCAACGGGTCTGTCGGTCGTCGGCCCCAAGGTGCTGGGCCATGCCACCGACATCGTCTTCACCGGGTTCCTGTCCGATCAGTTCCCCGGTGGCGACACGAAGGCCGAGGTCGTCGCACGGCTCGAGGCCGAGGGCAATGATCAGCTCGCGTCACTCGTGGGGTCGGTCGATCTCGATCCGGGGGCGGGCATCGACTTCACAAGTCTGTCGTGGGTGCTCGGGGGAGTGCTCGTGTTGTACGTCCTGGCCTCGCTGCTCCAGTGGTTCCAGGGCCGCATCACGACGGTCGTCGTGCAGCACACGGTCGCGCAGCTGCGCGATGACGTCGAGGCCAAAGTCAACCGTCTGCCGCTGTCGTACTTCGACCGCACCGAGCGCGGAGAGGTGCTGTCGCGCACGACGAATGACATCGACAACATCGCCCAGTCGTTCCAGCAGACCATGAGTCAGCTGTTGTCATCGGTGCTCATGGTCATCGGCACGCTCGTCATGATGATCGTGATCTCGCCGTTGCTCGCGGTCGTCGCGCTCATCACGATTCCGCTGGCGTTCGCCATCACAAAGGCCGTCACCAAGCGCTCCCAGCCCCAGTTCGTCAAGCAGTGGGCCAGCACCGGACGCCTCAACGGCCACATCGAAGAGGTCTTCACAGGGCACGAGGTCGTCAAGGTCTACGGCCGTCAGGCCGAGGCGCGCACCGAGTTCGACTCACGCAACGACGCGGTCTTCGCGGCCTCGTTCAAGGCGCAGTTCATCTCCGGCATCATCCAGCCGGTGATGATGTTCGTCAGCAACATCAACTACGTACTGGTTGCGGTGATCGGCGGTCTGCGGGTGGCATCGGGTGCGCTGAGCATCGGCGATGTCCAGGCGTTCATTCAGTACTCTCGCCAGTTCACCCAGCCGCTGACTCAGCTCGCCGCGATGATCCAGGTGCTGCAGTCGGGTGTCGCCTCCGCCGAGCGGGTCTTCGGCTTGCTCGACGAGACCGAGGAGCGTCCCGACGAGATCGACGCGCCGTTCCCCGATCCTGTCCGCGGCCGCGTCGTCTTCGAAGACGTGTCCTTCTCCTATCAGCCCGACGAGCCGCTGATCGAGCACCTCGACCTCATCGCCGAGCCGGGCCAGACCATCGCGATCGTCGGACCGACCGGCGCCGGCAAGACGACGTTGACCAATCTTGTCCTGCGGTTCTACGACGTCCAGTCCGGACGCATCACGCTCGACGGCGTCGACATCGCCCGGATGGACCGCGGGCCGCTGCGCGAGAACTTCGGCGTCGTCCTGCAAGACACGTGGCTGTTCGGCGGGACGATCCGCGAGAACATCGCCTACGGTGCGCATCGTGCGACAGAAGAGCAGATCCGTGCCGCCGCCGAGGCGGCCTACGTTGACCACTTCGTCCGCACCTTGCCCGATGGCTACGACACCGTGATCGACGACGAAGGCACCAACGTCAGCGCGGGTCAGCGCCAGCTGCTGACCATCGCACGCGCGTTCCTGGCAGATCCGTCCATCCTGGTGCTCGACGAGGCCACCAGTTCGGTCGACACCCGCACCGAGTCACTCGTGCAGGGCGCCATGGAGCAGCTGCGTGCGGGACGCACCTCATTTGTTATCGCGCACCGGCTCTCGACGATTCGCGATGCCGACCACATCGTCGTGATGGAGAACGGCCACATCGTCGAGCAGGGCACGCACGATTCGCTGCGGGCCGCCGGGGGAGCGTACGAACGCCTCTACTCGGCGCAGTTCACCGCGCCGACTGTGTGACGCCCTGATCGTCAGGCCTTCTTGACAACACTCGACTTGAGCTGCATCGAGCCGAAGCCCGGCACCTTGCAATCGATGTCGTGATCGCCGACACCGTCGACCAGGCGGATGTTGCGGACCTTGGTGCCGACCTTGATCGAGAGCGCCCGGCCCTTGACCTTGAGATCCTTCAGCACCGTGACGGTGTCACCGTCGGCCAACACCGTCCCGAAAGCATCTTTGATGACGAGCTCGTCGGTAGCCTCGGCGGCCTCGTCGGGCGACCATTCGTACGCGCACTCGGGGCACACCAGCAGGGCACCCAACTCGTAGGTGTAAGCGGAGGAACAGGACGGGCACGGAGGAAGGATCACGCCGACAGGCTATCCATCCCGATCGCCCTCTGTGAGGACGTCAGGCCAGGAAGGCGGCGACGCGGTCTTTCGGACGCCCGATGATGGCGCTGTCGCCGCGGATCAGGACAGGGCGCTGCAACAGCCGCGGATGCTCGACGAGTAGATCGGCGACGGCATCGGACGTCACGTAGTCGTCGGGATGCAGACCCAGGCCCTTGAAGAATCCGTCCTTGCGGACAAGGTCGGCCGGCGGGTCCTCGAGCTTGGCCAGGAGGTCGATCAGCTCGTCGCGGGTCAGGGGCTTCTTGAGGTACTGGACGACATCGGCGTCGGTGCCCTCCGCAGAGATCTCGTCGACGGCATACCTCGAGGTCGAGCACGCGGGGTTGTGCAGGACGGTCATTTCAGGCATGTCCCGATGGTAGGACCAGAAGGGGACGGCCGTCATCGCTGGCCGCTACCGGACACGTCATTGACCCGCGTGACCGGCATCACTTAGTGTCAGGCTGTACCGCCCGATTGAATCGAATCAATCTCGAGTTCCGGATTGCGACCTCCGCCCAAGGCACTCTCGAACGGATAAGAGAACATGACGCCACGCACTGCCCCGAGGACCTTCCATCGAAATAGTTGGGTGGCCGTGCTGGCCAGCCTTGCACTTGTCATCGGTGGGCTGATCACACTGTCGCCGGGCAGCGCGCTGGCGGCTGGTCAGGCCATCTCGGCGGGGAGCCTCACGACGAACGGTCGGGTGGACCCGCTCGGTATTCCGGGAGACGTGCCGACCCTCGGTTGGGCGAGCGTTTCGCCGCATCGCGGGGTCGTGCAGAGTGCCTATGCGATCGAGGTCGGATCTGAGGTCGGCGCCAACGACGTGTGGTCCTCCGGGAAGGTCGAGTCGGACGAGCAGGTGAACGTCGACTACGCCGGCCCGAGCCTCGAGTCGCAGACGCGTTATTTCTGGCGGGTCAGGGTCTGGGATGGCAAGGATGCCGCGAGCGACTGGAGCAGATCAGCGTGGTTCGAGACAGGTATTCTTGACAGCGGTGAGTGGGTCGGAGATTGGATCGACAAGTCGGCATCGGGCGAGCTCGACAAGTGGGATGACTACACCGTCGACGTCGACTTCAGCCTCAAGAGTCTGTCCTTCGGAGTCTTCTTCCGGGCCTCGAACACCAGCGACAACTACATGTGGCAGCTCAACACCGAAAATGCGGTCGTGAGGTTGCGTCCGCACACCCGCACGGCCGGTTCGTGGACCGCGCTCCCGAGCGTGGACGTTCCCGAAAGCGTCGTCACCAAGGCAGAGCTGCT
>JBBSSC010000242.1:0-4044 GCA_038242465.1 Propionibacteriales bacterium
ACGAAGGCAAACCTTCGAGGCGATAGCCCGGCCCATGTAATAACCATTGGCCGAGTGAGCGCCAGCGAACGAAGGCAAAGCTTCCGGGCGATAGCCCGGCCCGACGCAGTCGGGGGAGCGACGAAGTCGCTCAGCTCTCTCGCTCGAGATCTCGGTACTGCTCCGGAATCGGTTCGCCCGACTCCCCATGGAGCTCACGCTGCAAGGTATTGAAGTCTGTGTCCGGCGTCCGGTACTTCAGATCGCGCGCAACTTTGGTCTGTTTGGCTTTCGCACGGCCGCGGCCCATAAGGCTCGACCCCCTCGCAGAGAAATAGTCAGTTTGTCGTGCCTCCCAGGATACCCATGGATGGCACGAAACCTGGCACCGGCCCCCCGAATCGGCGAAACAGACGGTCTCTTCCGCCTGAAGGGGGCTCCGTCAGCCGGGGTGCGAGCCTGTCAGGGTCACGGTTCCGCCATCGCCATGCACGCCGGCGTCGGCCACGTCACCAGCGATCCAGGCGTCGACACCGCGGGCGGCGAGCAGGCGCAGCGCGGCATCAGCGGCGTCAGGAGCAACCAGGGCGACCATGCCGACACCCATGTTCAGCGCCAGGTCGAGATCGGCCTGGGCCACCGCACCGAGCTTGCCGACGAGCCCGAATACGGGCTGAGGCGTCCATGAACCGCGGTCGACGCGCACCGAGACGTTCGACGGCAGAACCCTCGCCAGATTGGCCGCGAGGCCCCCACCCGTGATGTGCGACATCGCGTGCACCTCGATGTCCCTGGCCAGCGCAAGGCACGGAAGCGTGTAGAGCCTCGTCGGCGTCAGCAGCTGCTCGCCCAGCGTCGTACCGAACTCCGGCACCTCCCGATCGAGCTGCCATCCGGCTTTCTCGAAGAAGACGTGGCGAACCAGCGAGAAGCCATTGGAGTGCAGGCCGCTGGACGCCATAGCGATGACGACGTCACCAGCGCGCACAAGCTCGGCACCCAGGAGCGCATCCGCCTCGACGACGCCGGTCGTAGAGCCGGCGATGTCGTACTCGTCGACGCCCAGCAGACCGGGATGCTCTGCGGTCTCGCCACCGAGCAGCGCGGTGCCGGACTCGGCGCACGCCATCGCGATGCCCTTGACGATATCGGCGATGCGCTCGGGCACGACCTTGCCGCAGGCGATGTAGTCGGTCATGAACAGCGGCTCGGCGCCGCAGACCACAAGGTCGTCGACCAGCATGCCGACGAGGTCGAAGCCGATCGTGTCGTGCTTGTCCATGCGCTGCGCGATCTGGACCTTGGTGCCGACACCATCGGCCGATGTGGCCAGGTAAGGCTTGCGATACGACTTGAGTGCCGAGGCGTCGAACAGTCCGGCGAAGCCGCCAATGCCGCCGACGACCTCAGGACGGCGAGCCTTGTCGACCCACTCCTTCATGAGTTCGACTGCGCGGTCACCCTCTTCGATCGAGACACCGGCGGACGCGTAGGAAGTCATTCAGAGCACCTCAAGGGGAAGTTGGTCCTGCACCTCGAGGAGGTGCTTGCCGATCACATCGTCCTCCGGCAGGGCTACGGGATAGATGCCGTCGAAGCAGGCTCGGCAGAGATTGTCTTTGGGGATGTTGGTCGCCTCGACGAGCTGGTCGAGGGTGACGTATGCGAGGGAGTCGGCACCGATCGACCGACGGATCTCGTCGACCGAGATGCCGTTGGCAATCAGCTCGGCGCGCGAGGCGAAATCGATGCCATAAAAGCACGGCCACTTGACCGGAGGCGAGGAGATACGCACATGGACCTCGGCGGCGCCGAACTCGCGCAGCATCCGCACCAGTGCGCGCTGCGTGTTGCCGCGGACGATCGAGTCGTCGACGACCACGAGGCGCTTGCCCGCGATGACATCACGCAGCGGATTGAGCTTGAGTCTGATGCCGAGCTGGCGCAGTGTCTGCGAGGGCTGGATGAAGGTGCGTCCGACGTACGAGTTCTTAACCAGCCCGTGACCGAACGGGATGCCCGACTCTTCGGCGTAACCGATCGCGGCAGGGGTGCCCGACTCGGGGACCGGAATGACCAGATCCGCATCGACCGGGAACTCTCGGGCCAGACGACGGCCGATCTCGGCGCGCACCGAGAAGACCCGCTGGTCGGCGATCGTCGTGTCGGGACGGGCCAGGTAGACGTACTCGAAGATGCAGCCCTTGGGCTCGGGCTTCGCGAAGTGCTCGGTGCGCAGGCCGTTCTCATCGATCGCGATGAACTCGCCGGGCTGGATCTCACGGATGAATGAGGCGCCGACGATGTCGAGCGCCGCGGTCTCGCTGGCGACTACCCACCCGCGGTCGAGACGCCCAAGCACCAACGGACGGATGCCCTGAGGATCGCGCGCGGCGTAGAGCGTGTTCTCGTCCATCAAGACCAGCGAGAAGGCTCCGCGCAGCATGGGGAGCACCTCCAGCGCGGCCTCCTCGACAGAACGGTCGGGGTACGACGCCAGCAGCGTCGCCATGACCGAGGTGTCGCTCGTGGCAGTCTCTCCCTTGGAGGACGACGTGCCGGCATCGGCGTCGCGCTGGGCAAGTATCTGGATCAGCTCGGCGGTGTTGGTCAGATTGCCGTTGTGTCCCAGCGCGACCGAGCCTGCGGCCGTGGGCCGGAACGTCGGCTGCGCGTTGTGCCAGACGCTCGAGCCGGTCGTCGAGTAGCGGTTGTGACCGATCGCGATCTCGCCCTTGAGCGATTCGAGGGTCGCCTCGTCGAAGACCTGGGAAACAAGACCCATGTCCTTGTAGACGAGGATCTGGCGTCCATTGCTGACCGCGATACCTGCGGACTCCTGGCCGCGATGTTGCAGCGCATACAGTCCGAAGTAGGTCAGCTTGGCGACTTCTTCGCCAGGGGCCCAGACACCGAAGACGCCGCACGCGTCCTGGGGTCCGGCGTCCTGGGGATCGAGTTCATGGGTCAGGCGTCCATCTCCGCGGGGCACGGGCCCAGTGTAACGGCGAGCACGTGGCTCAACCCAATCTCCCCTGTGATCTGCGGAACCGAGTTGCGGGTGACGACACGTCTCGATCCAATGAGCACATGACCTCTGACACAATCTCCGTCGAACGCACGATCGACGCCCCCGCCGCCCGCATTTTCGCACTGTTGTCCGATGCGGCCAAGCACAGCGAGTTCGACGGCTCCGGCACGGTCCGCGGCACGCGGCAGTCCTCCCGCCCGCTGCGGCTCGGCAGCCGGTTCGGCATGTCGATGCACATGGGCGTGGGCTACAAGACGTCCAACGAGGTCGTGGAGTTTGAGCAGGATCGGCGCATCGCCTGGAAGACCACGGGCCTGAAAGGACTGATCGGTGGCCGGATCTGGCGATACGAGCTCGAGCCCACCGCTGGCGGGACGCTCGTCCGCGAGACGTGGGACGTGACCCAGGACCGTCAGGCCTTCTTGCTCAAGCGCTCGAAGATGCCGGCGGCCGCCAAGAGCGGGATGCGCAAGACGCTCGACCGCATTGCGGAGACCCTCGAGGCCTGACGACGGGGTCGCGACATCCTGGCGTGATTTACTGTGGCGTGATCCACATCACAGTCTCAGGAGTCCGGCATGACCTCTGCTGTTCCTCACGCGTCCTTTCTGCCCGACTTCTTGGCCGAACGAGCCGCAGAGCATCCCGACCAGCTCGGCTGGAGGTTCGGTGACCGTCGATGGACGTGGGCCGAGGCATGGGAGTCGGTGCAGAAGGCCGCCGGCGCACTGCGGGCCAGCGGCGTGCGGCACGGCGACCGGATCGCGATCCTGAACAAGAATGATCCCGCGATCCTGCAGGTGCTGCTCGGAGGATGCCAGCTCGGCGCGGCCACGACCGTCGTGAACTGGCGCCTGGCCGGTGACGAGCTCGACTACGTCATCAACGACTGCGGCGCCGCGGTGCTGTTCGTGGGCCACCAGCTCGTCGAGACGATGCAGGCGCATCTCGGCCTGTCCGACGCCGACGCCCGCCGGCGCGCGGTCGGTTGGCTGGAGCAGGTCGGCATCCCCGCCGCCGCCGAGCGCATCGGC
>JBBSSC010000243.1:0-4040 GCA_038242465.1 Propionibacteriales bacterium
GGTCAGCACCACCACGACGGGGACGAGCAGCCAGCCGAGATCGGACAGCGCCCAGCTGACACCGCATGCCCACAGGAAGGACGCCGCCATGCCAACCGCGACGAAGACCAGGATGACCGAGAATTGACCCTGCGAAGCCGCCTGTGTCAGGACGACGCCATTGTCACGAACCTCCCACCGGGCGGGCTCGGCAAGCCACATCCAGATCAGTCCCGCGGCAATGCCGAGCGCGAGCATTGCCGATGACGCCGCCACGATGCGACGTGTTGCCGACCGCTGACTTGACTCGGGCTTGGTGGTCACGACAGACAATGGGGCCCCAGCAGCTCTTTGAGATCGGCGATCAGTGAGGACGACTGTGCCACACGCCACATAGCGGGCAGGCGCATCGTCGTCGACGGCTCCTTGCCGGTAAGGCGCAGATGCACCTCGGACATGCCCGGATGGGCCGACAAGACCTGCTTGAAGGTCGCGATGGTGTCTTCGGTGCAGCGGGCGACTGGCAGGCTCACCACGAGGGGACGATCGGGGCCACCGCTACCTCGCGCGGGCAGCGTGACCTCGAGGGCATTGAGCTCGACACCGTCGTCTTTACGGCGGACCCGGCCCTTGATCACGACGATCGTGTCTGGCACCAGGACAGGCATCGCCAGCTGATATGCACCCGGGAAGACCATGACCTCGATACCGCCCTCGAGGTCCTCGATCGTGACCGAGGCCCAGCTGTCACCCTTCTTGCTCATACGCCGCGAGACGCCCGTGATGAGCCCACAGATGCGCACCGTGCTGCCGTCGGGAAGTTCGGTGTTGGTTAGCAATTCTCCGACTGTGCAGTCGCTGCTGGCGCGCAGGACGTGCTCGAGGCCCTGCAGCGGATGGTCGGAGACGTAGAGGCCGAGCATGTCGCGCTCGAAGGCCAGCAGCTGCGTCTTCTCCCACTCGGGCATCGTGTCGGGGACGTCGACGGTTCCGCCTGAGAATGCCTCGTCATTGCCGCCGAACAGCGAGTCCTGGCCGATCGCGGCCTGTCGCTTGAGGTCGATGTAGAGATCGACGCCCTCTTCGGCGACCGTCGTCAGGGCGCGGCGGCGATGACCCAGGGAGTCGAAGGCACCGGCCTTGATCAGCGAGTCGAGCACGCGCTTGTTGCACACATGCGTCGGCACCTTGGAGAGGAAGTCGTTGAAGTCGGCGTAAGGAGTAGACCCGCCGCTCCCCTCGCCGGTTCGACCTTCGAGGATGCCCGCGACAACGTTCTCGCCGATATTGCGGATCGCGCCGAGGCCGAAGCGGATATCGGCGCCGACCGAGGCGAAGTTGGAGACCGACTCGTTGACATCGGGCGGCAGGACCTTGATGCCCATGCGGCGGCACTCGTTGAGATAGATCGCCGACTTGTCTTTATCGACGCGGGTGCTGGTGAGGAGTGCAGCCATGTACTCGGCCGGAAAGTTGGCCTTGAGATAGGCCGTCCAGTACGAGATGACGCCGTAGGCGGCCGAGTGGGCCTTGTTGAAGGCGTAGTCAGAGAACGGCAGCAGGATCTCCCACAGCGTCGTGATGGCCTTTTGCGAATAGCCCCGGTCGAGCATGCCCTGCTGGAAGCCCGCGTACTGCTTGTCGAGCTCGGACTTTTTCTTCTTGCCCATCGCGCGGCGCAAGTTGTCGGCCTGACCGAGGGAGAATCCGGCCAGCACCTGCGCGATCTCCATGACCTGCTCCTGATACACGATCAGGCCGTACGTCTCGCCCAGCACCTTCTCAAGCGGCTTCTCGAGCTCGGGGTGGATGGGGTCGATCGGCTCGCGGCCGTTCTTGCGCCGGGCGTATTTGTTGTGCGAGTCCGCACCCATCGGGCCGGGTCGGTATAGCGCGCCGACGGCCGAGATGTCTTCGAACTTGTCGGGCTTCATGCTGCGCAGCAGGGCACGCATAGGTCCGCCGTCGAGCTGGAAGACGCCCAGCGTCTCTCCCGCTGCCAGCAGGTCGTACGTCGCGGGGTCTTCGAAGTCGAGATCTTCGAGCACCAAGTCGATACCGCGATTGCGCTTGATGTTGATCAGCGCATCGTCGAGGACCGTGAGGTTGCGCAGGCCCAGGAAATCCATCTTGACCAACCCGAGCGCCTCGCACATCGGATAGTCGAACTGCGTGATGATGGCGCCGTCTTGCTCGCGCTTCATGATCGGAACGATGTCGATCAGCGGATCGCTTGACATGATGACGCCGGCCGCGTGCACACCCCACTGGCGGATCTGACCCTCGAGGCCCAGTGCGGTCTGGTAGATCTTGCGGACGTCGGCGTCTTCGTCGTGGAGCCGGCGGAAGTCTCCACCGTCGCCGTAGCGCTTGTCGTCCTTGTCGAACAGGCCCTTGAGCGTGACGCCCTTGCCCATGATGTCGGCCGGCAGCGCCTTGGTGATTCGCTCGCCGTGCGAGAAGGGATAGTCCATGACGCGCGCGGCGTCCTTGATAGCGGCCTTGGACTTGAGCCGCCCGAAGGTAGCGATCATCGCGACGCGCTCTTCGCCGTACTTGTTGCTGACGTAACGGATGACCTCGGCGCGACGGCGCTCGTCGAAGTCGATATCGAAGTCGGGCATCGAAGGGCGCTCGGGGTTGAGGAAACGCTCGAAGATCAGGCCGTGCGTGAGGGGGCAGATATCGGTGATTCGCAGTGCATACGCCGCGATAGAGCCCGCACCTGATCCACGACCCGGGCCGACTCGAATGCCATTGTCCTTGGCCCAGTTGATGAAGTCGGCGACCACGAGGTAATAGCCGCAGTAGCCCTTGCTACGGACGACATCGAGCTCCATCGTGGTGCGCGCACGGACCTCATCAGTCATCTTGTCGCCGGGGTAGCGGCTCTCAACGCCGCGCCAGACCTCCTTTGTGAACCAGGAGTCTTCGGTCTCGCCGTAGGGGATGTCGGCGCGGGCCATGTAGCCACCGTTGGACTCGGTGAACTCGACCTCGCAGCGCTCGGCGATCAGGAGCGTGTTGTCGCACGCTTCTTTGAGGTCGAAGCGGTCTTCCCACAGATCGCGCATCTCCTTGGCCGACTTGATGTAAAAGTCGTTGGAGTCGAACTTGAACCGGTTGGGATCGGTCAGGGTGCTGCCGGACTGGACGCACAACAGCGCCGAGTGCGCCTCGGCATCCTCAGGGCTGGTGTAGTGCGAGTCGTTGGTGGCGATCGCGGGCAGGGCCAGATCGGCTTTGAGCCGCAGCAGCCCATCGCGGACCGTGCGCTCGATCTCGAGGCCGTGGTCCATCAGCTCGAGGAAGAAGTTCTCCTTGCCGAAGATATCTTGGAACTCGGCGGCCGAGGCCTTGGCCTTCTCGTAGTTGCCGATGCGCAGCCACGTCTGGATCTCACCCGATGGGCAGCCCGTCGTCGCGATGAGGCCCTTACCGAAGCGCTGCAGCAGATCACGGTCGGCGCGCGGCTTGCGGTATTGACCCTCGAGGCTCGCATACGAGCCGATGCGGAAAAGGTTGTGCATGCCCTCGGTGGTCTCCGAGAGCAACGTCATATGCGTGTACGCACCCCGGCCAGCGACGTCGGCATCTCGCGCGCCCTTGTTCCACTGCACGGCCTTCTTCTCGTGCCGTGGGATGTTGGGGGTGAGGTAGGCCTCCATACCGATGATCGGCTTGACCCCGTGCTTCTTGGCCTTGCTGTAGAAGTCGAAGGCACCGTGCAGGTTACCGTGATCGGTCATCGCAATCGCAGGCATTCCCAGCTCTGCGGTGCGCTCGAAAAGACCGTCGAGCAGGGCCGCTCCATCGAGCATCGAGTACTCCGTGTGCACGTGCAGGTGCACGAATGGCGAGTCGCTCGACATCGAAAAATGGCCTCCTCGGCACGATCTGGGGGGAAGATCTCCAGCCTAGTCGAGCGCACCGACAGGCCGCGCATGGCTCGCCTGCGAGTCAGGCCGGCCAACGCCCATACTTGGTGCATGAGTGATCACCCGGACCGCGAGAAGCAGACGTACACGACCGTCGACGACTCCCTCGCTGCTGCGACCTAC
>JBBSSC010000244.1:0-4038 GCA_038242465.1 Propionibacteriales bacterium
CGGCCATACCGACATCGCCAACGACCCGCGGAATGTCCGAGTCATAACCGCGGTGGGTGGCCAAGTCGAAAGCCACCGACAGAACTTTTTGCCCGGCAGCGAGGTTGCGGCGGTAGAACGCATTGGACTCCTCCGCGGTGGAGAAGCCCGCGTACTGGCGGATCGTCCACGGCTGCGTCGTGTACATCGCGGGGTACGGGCCGCGCAGATACGGCGCGAGACCCGGGTAGGTGTCTAGCGCATCGAGGCCCTCGAGGTCGTCGGCGGTGTAGAGGCCCTCGACGTCGATGCCCTCGGGCGATGCCCACGGCTCGGTGCCCTCAGTCGCCCGGGCGTACGCCTCGGGGTCAGCTGCGTAGGGCTGCTCGGGATCGAGCGGAAGCCCGCTGAAGCTCTCGGGAATGCTCATGACTGGAGCTCCTCTCGGATCGAACGGAGGAAGGCCAGCGCATCGACGCCCATGGCAATGGTCGTGTCGGCGCCACTAGCCGGTCCGGAAACTGGCTCTTTACCAGCGAGGACGACGTACGTCGCACCCGCGCTGCGCAGTGCGACGACCAGATCGGCGCCCCACTGCTGATAGCTCGCATCGTTGCCCACGAGGCACACGACGGCCGGCTGACCGGCTTCGCGATACGCCACGAGAACGTCGTCGACGCCCTCGCTGGGGCCGCCGACGACGGTGTCGACGCCGCCTGCTGCGAACAGGTTGGCCGCGAATGTCGAGCGTGCCGTGAAGCCCGCGACAGTACCCATCGAGGCGAGGAACACCGGTGTCGTCGTGCGATCGTCGCGCAGCGCCTCGAACTCTCCCGCATAGCGGTGCACCGTGAGCGGCTGCTCGTACGGACGACGCTCGGGCAGCTCTTCGTGCAGGTTGGGGAACTCCGAGACGCCTGTGATCGGACGCTTGCGCTTCGCGATCGCGAGAGCCCGGTCGGAGACCGTCTGCTCGACCTTGCCGCGCACCAGTGCGAGGGCCTCGTCGAGACTGCCGGTGGCATCGATCTGGCCGAACAGCTCCCACGCCGCGCGCGCAAGATCATCGGTCAGCTTCTCGACCGCATGCGCTCCGCCAGCAGGATCTGCAACCGCAGCGACGTGCGACTCGCTGATCAGCAGGCTCGACGTGTTGCGGGCGATGCGACGGCTGAACGGCTCGGGCAGTCCGAGCGGCTCGTCGAATGGCAGGACCGTGACTGCTGCGGCACCGCCGACGCCTGCCGCGAACGAGGCGACCGTTGTGCGGAGCATGTTCACGTAGGGGTCGTACTTGGCCATCATCGGGCGTGAGGTGATGGCGTGCTGCACCTGGCCGGCGGCAGCCGATGTGACGCCGCTGAGCTCGACGACCCGGTTCCAGAGCCGCCGGGCGGCGCGAAACTTGGCGATCGTCGGGAACTGCTCATCGGTCGCGGCGTAGCGGAAGTCGATGAGTCCGGCGGCGTCCTCGACGCTGAGACCGGCCTCGACCAGGAGACGGAGGTACTGCGCGCCAGCGGCCAGCGAATAGGCAAGCTCCTGCACATCGGATGCACCGGCGTCGTGCACCGCGGTCGCGTCGACAGTCAGCGCCCGGATACTCAGCGGCAGGGCGAGGCGGGCGATTTGAACCGCGGCGTCGAAGTCGACAACACCCCGGTCGCGGAAGGCAGCTCCAATCGGATCGGCTCCGAGGCTCGTACCGGTTGCCGCCTGGACGCCTTTGTCGGTGATGACGGCGATGAGCGCCTGGGCTGCTTCGAGGGGCTCGAATGGCGCATCGATGACGACCGCGGCCAGATCGACGAAGACCGGCTCGAGGATCGTCGCGAGCGCATCGATCGGGACACCGCCGGTGCCGGCCGAGATCCACAGCGAATTGACGCCGTTCTCGAGGTCGACGACGACGTCGCGAGCCGTGCGCTCGGCATCGGGATCCGTGAACCAGGCGCGGACGTCCCAGCCGTCGAGCTCGCGGGTTGCCGTGGTGCCACGCGTGAACGGCGCCTGGCCGGGAAGACCGCCGTCGGGCAGGTCCGCACTCAGGGCTGGGGTGCCGAGTGGGGCGACCGTGATGCCGTCGAGCGTCGTCGTCGAGAGTTTGGCCCACGCGTCGGTGTCGGGCGCCTCCTCACCGAGCTTGCGGGACTTGCGCAGAACCGCCGCAGCGGCCTTCTCCCACTCCTCGCGTGTGTGTTCCAGCCCCTTCGAGAGGGGAACCTCGGCCGTAGACCCGTCAGATGCCATAAGGGGCATAGTACGAAATTCAGGGACCCCCCTGCCAGCCAATGTGATGTAAGCGTCAGACCTGTTCTACGTTCACCAGGAATCCCGCGAGATCCAGTACCTGCACATGGTCGGCCGGTGTCGCGGTGATGTCGTGCGCGACCGTGCGACGTCGACCCGTCAGCATCACGATGCGTGTGATCGAGCCGGCCAGCACCTCGTCCCCGTCATCGTCGGCGGCGCTTGTGGGCGCGGCGTCGAGATCCGCCGGGAACTGCGGGAGCAGCTCCTCGAAGTCGTCACTCAGGACCCGCCACTCGATGTCATCGCCGATCGCGAAACCGTCTTCGACGGCAATGTCCTCGGCACCATCCACCCATGTCCACACACCCGCAACCCTACGGCGTGCCCCACTGACACACTGGTCGCGTGAAGATCCCCGCCGAGCTGCTGCCCCAGGACGGACGATTCGGGTCCGGTCCGTCCAAGATCCGCCTCGAGGCACTGGATGCCCTTGCCGCGACAGGAAGCACCCTGCTCGGCACCTCGCACCGCCAGGCACCCGTCAAGAACCTCGTGGGCAGCCTGCGCGCGGGCCTGACCGAGCTGTTCACGCTGCCCGACGGCTACGAGGTCGTGCTGGGTGTAGGCGGTTCACACGCCTTCTTCGACGCTGCGACATTCGGCCTGGTCGAGCGGCGCGCGCAGCATCTCGTGCACGGTGAGTTCAGCCGCAAGTTCGCGACTGCGGTGCAGAAGGCGCCATTCCTCGACGATCCGGACATCATCGAGAGCGATCCATCGACCCATCCCTGCGCGCATGCGACTGACGGCATCGACGTGTACGCGTGGGCCCACAACGAGACGTCCACGGGCGTCATGGTGCCGGTCGAGCGCGTGCGCGGGGCCGATAACGGCGCGCTGATGCTGGTCGACGCGACATCGGGCGCCGGGGGCTTGACGGTCGATATCGCCGAGACCGATGTCTACTACTTCGCTCCGCAGAAGGGCTTCGCATCCGATGGCGGTCTGTGGATCGCGCCGATGTCTCCTGCAGCTATCGAGCGCGCCGAGCGGATCAAGGCCTCCGGCCGGCACATCCCAGGCTTCCTCGATCTGCCCGTCGCGATCGACAACTCACGTAAAGACCAGACCTACAACACCCCCGCGCTCACGACGCTGTTCCTGATGGAGCAGCAGATCAGCTGGATGGTCGAGCAGGGCGGTCTCGAGTGGGCCGTCGCCCGCACGACCGACTCGTCGTCGCGCCTGTACGAGTGGGCCGAGGCCTCGTCGTACGCATCGCCATTCGTGACCGACCCCGCCAACCGCTCGCTCGTCGTCGGCACGATCGACCTGGACGGGGTCGACCAGGCCGACATCTCCAAGGCACTGCGCGAGAACGGCATCGTCGACGTCGACAGCTACCGAGGCCTGGGCCGCAACCAGCTGCGCATCGCGATGTTCCCCGCGATCGACCCCGATGACATCACCCGCCTGACGCAGTCGATCGACTACGTCGTCGCCAACCTGTAGGCCCCCGAGTGGTGCCAAACGTGCCGCGAGTGGTGCGTTTTGGTCAGACTCGCCGTCTCAAAAGGACCAATCCGCACCACTCGGGGATCAGGGGAGGATCGTGCCGGCGCGGTGCAGCTCGCGGTGCTCGACATAGATGTCGGCATTGTGGTGCAGCTTGGCGATCTCGGCCTCGGTGAGCTCGCGGCGCACCTTGGCCGGGACGCCGGCGACCAGTGAGCGGGGCGGGACGATCATGCCCTCGGTCACCAGCGCACCCGCGGCTATCAGGCACTCATCGCCGATCTCGGCGAG
>JBBSSC010000245.1:0-4035 GCA_038242465.1 Propionibacteriales bacterium
AGGTCCTCGAGCTGATCGAGGGCCGGGTCAAGGCGCACGTCGATCTCAAGGTCCGCGGCCGAGAGACCGAGCTCGTCAAGCGCATCGTGAGCGCGCTGGGCGTCGAGAACGTCATCATCACGACCGCCGAGGACGCGTCGGTACGCCGCATCGTTAGCTGGTCGCGACAGAACGCGCCGGGCCTGCTGGTGGGACTGTCCTCGAGCCCTCGGTCATGGAACGGCCGACGCTGGGTACGCCGTCTGGCCCGACTCGAGTCAGCCTTTCCCCGCACCCGGATCCGGCTGAGCCGAGCCAATCTCGTCGTGTCGCACAAGAGCTTGGCCCGCTGGTCGTTGCGTTCATATGCGCGGAGACGAGGGCTGCCGCTACTGGTCTGGACAGTCGACCGCCCTGATGAGCTGGCGCGCTGGATGAACGATCCGGATGTCTGGATCGTGACGACCAACTACCCCGGGCGCGCCCTTGATGCGGCGCGTGAGGACGGACGCTAGACGCTGGCACCGGCGATGCGCAGGAACTCGCCCATGTCGATCTGACCCGACACATAAGCTTGGACGGCCTCAGTGCGGTCGATCTTCCTCGCGGTGTGCTCAGCGCTCGGTTCGGGCTTGTCGGCCTGCTCCGGCTCAGATGAGTTCACGGGCCGGCTGGACACGTCGCCCCCCGCGAGTCCGAGAGACGCCAAGATGCCCGATGCGTAGGCCGCTGCCGTGATCTCACCCAACGCATAGGCCACCAGGAGCTTGACGGCAGGCTCTGAGACCGGCTCGCCGGCTTCAGAGCCCGAGTGTTCGAGCGCTCCGACGACCCAGTCGCGGCGCATAGGATCGAGCCTGTCGAGATGCTCGGCCCACTTCATGGACGGATCTTGACGCTGCTTCACGTGTTACCTCTCAACTGTCCCGAGACTGCTACCAGTCAAGAAAGGCTAGTCGGCCACCGAGACAGTCATACCGCTTTCGGCTGTGAATCTTGTGAATATTCAGGCCACATCGAGCGGCAGCAGCACCGACAGGTCGGATCGCTCGCCCGACGCCCTCACAGTCGCATCCGCCCAGTCGAGTCGCCCGCGGCCCAAGGCGATCCAGGTGATGGGATCCATCTCGACAACTGCCGGAGGCGTCCCCCGGGTGTGCCGCGCACCCGCAATGACCTGGACCGCGGCGAAGGGCGGGATGCGTACCTCGACGCTCGCCCCCGGCGCCTTCTGCACGAGCAGCGCCGCAAGATGCTTGGTCGCAGCCTTGACATCGGCGCGCGTCGGCTCCCCCCGGTCGAGACGCGCGCAGATCTCGGCGAACTCGGCGTGGCTCAGCGGAACGTATCGTGCCATGCGGTCAGCGTAGTGAGGCCGCTCAGGCCAGGTGCGCGCCGAGTACCGCCGGCAAGGTGGCCTGCCAGGCGGCCTTGAGCTCGGCGACCGAGATGCTGAACTGTCCGGCGACCTCGATCGTCTCGCCGCCAGTCCGGCCGACCGACGCCAGCTCGACGCCATGCTTCTCTGCCAGTGCCACGAACTCGTCGTGCCGGTCTTGATCGACGGCGACCATAGCGCGGGCGGACGACTCGCTGAACAGATCGAGGAACGGGTCTTCGAGGTCGACCGTGACGCCAATGCCGCCACGGAAGGACGCCTCGGCCAATGCCATCGCGAGACCACCGTCGGACAGGTCGTGCGCCGACTCGACGATGCCGAGCTTGGCAGCTTCGACCATGAGATCGGCCAGTGCGCACTCGGCCGCCAGGTCGACGACAGGAGGAAGGCCGCCGAGGTGACTATGGACGACATCGGCCCAGGTCGATCCGGAAAGCTCCTCACGCGTCTCGCCCAATACCAGCACGTGGCTACCCTCAGCGGCGAAGCCATGCGTGATGCGCGTGCGGACATCCTCGATGACACCGAGAATGCCGACGACGGGCGTCGGGAGGATAGGCGTGTCGCCCGTCTGGTTGTAGAACGACACGTTGCCGCCGGTCACCGGGATGCCGAGCACCGCGCAGGCATCCTTGAGGCCGTGCGTGGCCTGCTCGAACTGCCACATCACATCGGGATTTTCGGGCGAGCCAAAGTTGAGGCAATCTGTGACTGCAAGCGGCAGGGCACCCGTCACCGCGACGTTGCGGTACGACTCGACAAGAGCGAGCTGCGCGCCTACATACGGATCGAGCTTCGCGAAGCGTCCGTTGCAGTCAGTCGAGACCGCGACACCTAGGTTCGTTTCGTCATCGATGCGGATGACGCCGGCGTCCTCGGGCTGCGCCAGGACCGTGTTGCCCTGTACATAGCGGTCATACTGATCGGTGACCCATGACTTGTCGGCCATGTTGGGCGAACTGACGACGGCGAGAAGTTGATCGCGGAGTGCATCGCCGGTCGTCGGGCGGGCCAGCTTCTCGGCCACATCGGCCTGCAGCGCGTCCTGCCAGGACGGGCGCGCGAACGGACGGTGGTAAGTAGGACCGTCATGCGCGACGGAGCGCGGCGGGACGTCGACGACGGTCTCGCCGTGCCAGTCGATGATGAGGTGATCGCCATCGGTGACCTCACCGACCACGACTGCCTCGACGTCCCACTTTTCACAGATCGTCATGAAGGCGTCGAGGTGCTTGGGCTCGACGACAGCCATCATGCGCTCCTGTGACTCGCTCATGAGGATCTCCTCGGGCGAGAGCGTCGAGTCGCGCAGCGGCACAGTGTCGAGCTCGACGCGCATGCCGCCGCTGCCAGCCGAGGCCAGCTCGCTGGTCGCGCACGACAAACCGGCTCCGCCAAGGTCTTGGATGCCATTGACGACCTGCGCCGCGAACAGCTCGAGGGTGCACTCGATCAGCAGTTTCTCCATGAACGGATCACCGACCTGGACGGCCGGGCGCTTCGAGGGACCCGTTGACTCAAAGGTCTCCGAGGCCAGCACCGATACGCCGCCGATGCCGTCGCCGCCCGTGCGAGCGCCGTAGAGCACGACCTTGTTGCCGACGCCACTGGCGAAGGCGAGGTGCAGGTCTTCGTGTCGCAGCACGCCGACGCACAGGGCGTTGACGAGCGGATTGCCGACGTAGGTCTCGTCGAAGACGACTTCGCCGCCGATATTAGGCAAACCGAGGCAGTTGCCATAACCGCCGACGCCCGCGACGATGCCGGGCATGACACGGCGGGTGTCCTCGGCGTCCAGCGGGCCGAAGCGCAGCGGATCCATGATCGCGACCGGGCGAGCGCCCATCGCGAGGATGTCGCGGACGATGCCGCCAACGCCCGTCGCGGCACCCTGATAGGGCTCGACGTACGAAGGGTGGTTGTGCGACTCGACCTTGAACGTCACGGCATAGCCCTGACCGATGTCGATGACTCCGGCGTTCTCTCCGATACCTGCGAGCGTCTTGCCGAGCGGGGTCTCCTGCGGCAACTCACCGAACTTCTTGAGGTGCACCTTGGAGGACTTGTACGAGCAGTGCTCGCTCCACATGACGGAGTACATCGCCAGCTCGGCGCCCGTCGGACGGCGTCCGAGGATAGCCCGGATGCTGTCGTACTCATCGGGCTTGAGTCCCAGCTCGGCCCAGGGCTGCGGCTGATCGGGGGTTTCGGTGGCGTGGGCAACAGTGTCGAGCTGGCGGGCTTCAGTCACGGCCCGATCCTATCTCCCACCGTTGCGCGCCCCGACAGCCCCGCGACCGGCGATCCGCACAATCAGAGCCGCCGCGGCATCCTTCGGAGACGGCCAGTGTTGCGTCCCGCCGTTGCAGGGCTAATGTGTGTCTCGTTCGAGGGGCCAGAGAAAGTGAGACAGCTTTGCCTGACCCGGTCGTCAGGGGACCTGCAGCCGCATGGCCGGCACCGCATGCCCCGGCACTCCTAGAAAAGGGCCGTTCACTTCTGAACGCGCGCCCGGTGCTCGCGATTGTCGGACCGCCTGGAGCAGGCTGCCGGCGCCTGGCCGACGACATCGCTCAGCTTGTCTCCCCCGAGGGCACTACGCCCCTGCGATACGTGGCGCGACACGGCGATCAGGACCGCTCATACTTCGCGCTCGG
>JBBSSC010000246.1:0-4029 GCA_038242465.1 Propionibacteriales bacterium
AGTCGTGGACCGACGAGCCCGAGGACGAGCCGCGCACGCCGCTCGAGCCCAGCAACGTCCACGCCTTCGACTTCGGCCGCGAGCCGGCAGACGGCAATTCGTAGATTTCTGCCGCGTGGCCCGTTCCCGGGGTTACAGTGCGAGGACCTGACGAAGGAGTCCTCATGCGTGTACACGATGTACTGGCGTCCAAGGGCAGCGATGCCATCCACACCATCGCTCCCGGTGCCACGGTCCGCGAACTGCTGGATGTGCTCGCCGATCTCAATGTCGGCGCCCTCATCGTCAGCTCCGATGGTGACTCGATGATCGGCATCGTGTCGGAGCGCGACATCGTCCGCAAGCTGCGCGACGTCGACAGCGCCGATGCCATGACTGTTTCGGACATCATGACGACCGAGGTCCGCGTGTGCTCGCCCGATGACTCGTTCGGTGAGCTGATGGCAATCATGACCGAGCATCGCGTACGCCACGTCCCCGTCATCGCCGACGGCCGGTTGGTAGGCGTGCTCAGCATCGGCGATGCGGTCAAGCAACGGATGGACCAGCTGGAGTTCGAACGCGACCAGCTCAACAACTACGTCGCCGGCGGCTGAGACCAGTCGATCCCACCTTGCAATTGAAGGCGCAGATCCTGATGGGTCTGCGCCTTTGCTGATTCATGGTTTGCTCGATCCGATACTTGCTCGATCCGATTTGCCGATATATCGTTAAGGCATCGACAACGTGTCAATGATAGAACGAGAGCGAGTTACCCCATGCGAAGCAATGATTTCTCAGATGCACGCCGCCCGGCTGATCGCCGGCGAGGCAGGCACAATCCAGACCGTGGATTCGCAGACCTGGGCTTCGGCCCCGGATTCGGTGGTCCCGGTCGTCCCCGCACGCGACGTCGCGGCGGGCGTGGCGGCGATGTCCGTGCCGCAGCACTTCTCCTTCTCGCCGAGGAGCCCAAGCACGGCTACCAGCTGATCCAGGAGATCGGCGAGAAGAGCGAAGGCGCCTGGACACCCAGCCCCGGCTCGATCTACCCCGTGCTCCAGCAGCTCGAGGACGAAGGCCTCCTGACGTTCGAGCGCGTCGACGGCCGCAAGACCGCAACCCTGACAGCCGAGGGCACGGCGTACGTCGAGTCCCACCGCGATGAGCTCGGCACCCCGTGGGAGGCCGCCAAGGGCGACCGTTCCAACGAGATGCACGAGCTAGCAAACAGTTTGAAGGGCTTCATCAACGCGTGGAAGCAGGTCGCCCAGGCCGGCACGCCCGCGCAGCGCGAGCGTGCGACCGCAGTGGTGGAGGACGCTCGTAAGTCGATGTACCGCATACTTGCGGACGATGACGCATGACGGACAGGACCTTTGATGAGCAGGCTGCCCCTGCCTGAGAGCGAGATGACCTGGCGGTTCTCTCGTTCATCGGGCGCGGGCGGGCAGCACGTCAACACGAGCGACACCCGTGTCGAGCTGATCTGGTCGCTTTCCGACACCACCGCGCTCTCCCCCGCGCAGAAAGAGCTCGCCGCCGAGCGGCTGAGCAACCGGCTCGTGAACGGGGCGATCACGATCGTCTCGTCGCAGTACCGCTCACAGCATCGAAATCGCGAAGCCGCCCGCGTCCGACTCGAAGAGCTCGTGACCGCGGCGATCATCCCGGAGCGACAGCGCCACAAGACCAAGCCGAGCCGAGGCTCCAAACAACGTCGGATCGATGCCAAGAAGCGTCGCAGCTCAATCAAGCAGGGCCGCAGCGGCGGCTGGGAATAGTCCGTCAGACCAGTGCGAGCAACCGGTCGCGATGCCATGCCGGCAGCGCCTGCACCTGCTCGTGGATGCGCCGGACACGGCGGAGAGTGCCCCGGTCGCGGCTCGCAGCCTCGCTGGCAACGCGCAAGCACATGGGCAGCACCAGCAACGCCGCCGCCGACACATCGTGCTGACGCCGGACCACGCTGGTCGAAGTCAGCGACGCTGCCGCGGCTTGCAGCGTGGCCCGGGACAGCTGGAGCTCGGCATCGGCGCGCGGCTGCTCGAGCAACCAGCCCGCAGCGCCGACCGCATCCGCCATAGCGAGGACCGTCAGGGCGTCGGCGAGCCTGGCGGGTTCGCCCGGGCAGTGAGTCAGGCCCGGCAGAGGGACGTCATCAAAACGGATGTCTACGGTCGTGCGCGAGGCGTCTGAGGCGACCGGTGCCGAGATCTCTAGGCGCGCCAGATCAGATGGGATGACGGTCAGGATGTCGTTGTCACCCTCGTCGACGGCGAAGACCGCGAGGCGCTCGGCGTCGGGGCTCCAGGAGACTCCGAGCACCATGCCGTTGAGATGCCACCCAGGACGCGAGCGCTCGACTCTCAGCGGCAGAGCACCGGCGGCCGCCAGGACCGGCACGGCACATCCGCCAGGGTCGAGCGACGGCAGGATCCGCTCCATGATCTCCGCGGTCAGGACCATCTGGCCCGCAAGCCCCGAAGTCGCAGCGCGCCCCAGCTCCTCGTGGACGAGCAGCAGCTCGGCGAGGTCGGTCTGCAGGACGCGCGGCGTGAGCAGCTGCGAGGCGGCATGCAGGACGGCATAGATCTCAAGCATTGCTGCGCGTCCCGATATCTGGCCCGACTCGCGCAACCAGTTCCGTTCCCAACCAGCCCGAAGCCTGGCCATCGAGTCGGTCTCCTGAGCCACCTGGTCACGGTAGCAACAACGACCAGCCTGTCTGGTGGCTCGGGTCTATGGATTCTGCGAAGAACTCTGGTCAGGCTGAAAAATCGGCACCTTTCCTCGTTGGCCGATATCGTCCATGCAGCGCGAGGAGCTGACCTGCGAATCAGCAGAACGTACCGATTCATCGTGGTCGTCGACACTCAGCGCCGAGCCTCCCGCTGCCGCAGCTGCGCAAGCAGAAGCATCAGGCCAAACACACGCCACCGCGGGACATCGACGACGTCATCGTGGAGCTCCACCCAGGCGTTGGGTGAGTAGGTGCGCCTGGTCGAGCAGCAGACGACCTAGCTCGACCCGACGATCGGCCCGAAATCTCGACTCAACACCATTGAGGCTCAGCGCCCATGCGGGCGAGCCCGAACGGTCAAACACTGCGGCACCCATGCCCCAGCTGCCCTCCACAAGAAGTCCCGGATTCGTCGCATAGCCCGTCGCCCGCGTCGCCGCGACGGCCTCGCGCAAGGCCACCGGTCCGTGCTGCGGCCCCCACTCAGGAGATAGATCGTGGCTGCCGAGATATGACTCGCGCTCGCGCTCCGACAGGTGCGAGAGGATCACCAGACCGGCAGAGGCCACGCCCAGCGGAAATCGGATGCCTTCGTGCAGGACGTGCGAACGCAGCGGGAAGCTGCCGTCCTCACGCAGGAGGCACACCGTCTCGTCACCCCGGCGCGCCGACAGGAACGTACTCTCGCCCGTCTCCTGTGCGAGATATCTGACCACCGAACGTGCGTGCTGACTGATGTCGTACCGGGCGGCCGCCGACATTCCGAGCAGGTAGAGCTCGGGGCCGAGGTGCCACGCGCCCGTCTGTTGATCGCGATCGACGAGCCCCTGCTCGGCCAAAGACGTCAGCAGCCTATGCACCGTCGGACGGGTCGAACCGGTCTGTCTGGCCAAGGCCGTCGTCGACACACCATCGGGCTCGCACGCACCGACGCCCCGGAGCAGATCGCCGACCCGAGCGACCACATGCGGACTCTTCACCTGGACCACCATGGCGACAGACTAGCGTCCGCTCAGCGGACGCTTGGCAAGGAGCTGTTCATCCCGCGAGCAGTTTGAGAGCACTGAGTGGCCGAGGCTTGATCCGCAAGCGCAGTCGATGTTGACTCATCTCACACGTTCGCTCAACGGACGCCGGATGCAAAGGGAGCATGTTCATGGCTATGACAGCCCACGATGCGGTCGCCGACCTCGTCACCGATGGCATGACGATCGCTGTTGGAGGATTCGGCCTGTGCGGCATCCCCGCTGACCTGATCGAAGCCGTTCGCGATTCGGGCGCCCGGGATCTGACGATCGTCTCGAACA
>JBBSSC010000247.1:0-4018 GCA_038242465.1 Propionibacteriales bacterium
AACTGCTCGTGGCCGCGCTTGCGAGACATCATGAGCGCACGGACGCGCCGCTGGCGTCAATCGTCAGCGCCGGGGCGCTCAGGTGCGGGCAGTGCCCGACGGCCTCGAGCAGGACGTAGGTCGCGTCAGGCACGTGATCGCGCACATACTCACCGGCACTCAGCGGTGCGATGGCGTCCTGGCGGCACTGCACGACGAGCGTCGGGGTGCTGATTTTGGCGAGGTCTTCGCGGTTATCGCCAGTGAACGTGACCTTGGCGAACTGCTGCGCGATGACCGGATCCGTGCGGCAGAAGTTCTGCTCCAGCTCGTCGGCGAGCTCGGGTCGCTCGTCATTCGACATGATGACCGGGGCCATCCCCTGTGCCCAGCCGAGGAAGTTGCTCTCCATCGACTCCAGCAACCCGTCGATGTCGGCAGCACTGAAGCCACCGATGTATGTGTCGTCATCGATGTAGCGTGCCGACGGGCCTAGCAGGACCAGCTGGTCGAACAGCTCCGGCCGCTCGACCGCTGCGAGGACCCCGATCATCGACGACACCGAGTGGCCGACGAAGATGACCGGCCCTAGATCCAGCTCCGCGATCAGCTCGAGGACATCGGCGGCATATCCGTTCAGAGATGAATAGCGTTCGGGGTCGTATGCGGACGCATCGCTGCCACCCGCGCCTACATAGTCGAACGTGACGACCCGGAAGTCCGCCTCGAAGGCAGGCGCAACCAGGCGCCAGACGTTTTGATCGCATCCGAAACCGTGCGCGAACACGATCGCCGGAGCGCCCTCTACACCTGACAACTTCACATCGTGCCGCGCCCTCACTCGCATGCCAGAACCTTAACCATTCCCACGCCCCTACATCCAAGATGTCGGCGGAAATGTAAAAGTTCACCACTCAAATTCCTGCATTTGCGCTGACGTAGCTATGTCAACGATGCGGTTGGGGTTGGATCCGAGCGGCCTCTCAATACCGGGTTTGCCTCTGGTTTCCAGTGTTCTTGTTCTTCTGCTGCGGCTGCCGTGACGCTGGCTTCGGCGACGAGGATGCCTCGGGGGATGTCCTTGGCAAGCTCTGTGAGTCGAGCCGCAGTGTTCACGGCATCGCCGATCACGGTGTACTCGAAGCGCGAGCGGTGGCCCACGTTGCCGGCCACGGCCTGCCCCGTCGAGACGCCGATCCCGGCACCGATTTCAGGCACCTCGTCGGCGAGTCGGGACGCGATGCAGCGAGCACTGGCCAACGCGGCACCCGCGTGATCGTCGAGATCAGCCGGGGCACCGAATATCGCGAGCACCGCATCGCCCATGAACTTGTTGACCAGGCCACCCCGACGATCGACCTCCTCGACGACGACCGCGAAGAAGCGGTTCAACATCGCGACGACCTCGGCCGGCGAGTGCTGCGTCGCGTACGTCGTCGAGCCGACCAGGTCGATCATCAGCACCGAGACGAGCCGCGTCTCACCGCCCAGCTCGATATCGCCCGCAGTCGCGGCCTTCGCGACCGAATGGCCCACATGGCGTCCGAACAGATCGCGGATCTTCTCCCGCTCGCGCAGTCCGATGACCATCTGGTTGAAACCCGACTGGAGCAGGCCGAGCTCGGTGCCGTCGTCGACCCGCACCTCGACATCGAAGTCGCCCTCGCCGACGCGGGCCAGCGCCTGCTGCACCGTCGCGATGGGGGCAACGACGGCGCGGGCGTTGAGGACCGTCACCAGCAGGCCGAACATCAGGACGACCGACGCGAGGCCCAGGACGATGAATGCGAGCCTGTCGATGCTGGTGTCGTCGCGGCTCTCGGCGGCGAGGGCTGCGATGACCAGACCGAGCACGGGGGCGGCGGTGCCAAGACCCCAGAACACCAGCATCCTGCGTGCGACGCCCGCGCCCATCTCGCTGACGTCGGCGCGTCCGGCCAGTGCCCGCGCGGCGATAGGCCGCAGCGCGAACTCCGTGAACAGATAGGCGATCGCGCTCACGACGAGGCCCGCGATGCCGACCGCGAAGACGGCCCCGAGCACGGCCTCGGGCTGCTTGAACGCCGCAATCATCGTGAAGATGACGACACCGCCCAACCACAGGGCCGACTGGATCAACGTCATGCGCCATGGGAGACGCAGAGCCGTGCGGCGCTCGTCGGCCGTCGGCGGCTGATCCTCGACGACCCAGCGCAGCGCGCGCAGGGCGCCGACCGTCACGGTGCCCGCGCCGATCACGACCGCCACCGCGACGTAGACCGGCACCGCGATCGCAAGAGCTCCGAGATACGCGGAATTGGGTCCGTCGCCGGGCGTCACCAAGAAGGTGATGCCGAAGACGACCGCCGCCCCGATGACATTCGTCGAGATCAGCAGCGTCGTCAGCAGCAACTGGACCCTGCCCCGCAGCCGTGTCCCGGGCTGATCGGGAGATCCGAGCAACCAGTCATCGCCCAGGCGGTGCGCTCTCGCCATGGCAGCTCCATCCCGACAGGTCGATGCAGTCCGACGTTCGCTGCACGGCCAATATAGTGATGCGGGGCAGTCACGGACCCTACAAATTCATGGGGCGACGACGCGCCGGGCAGCCAGCCGCGTAGCCTTCGGTGCAGATGCGTCGCATTAAAGGCGCGTTCACGAAGACACGAGAGGTATGCAGGCGATGGCAGACGTTGATGCAGCACTGGACCAGGCCGGACTCACTAACCCACACGTGCGCGAATATGTGCACTATTGGGCTGACCTGACGGGAGCTGATCGCGTCGAGGTCATCAGTGCCTCCGACGACGCGCGCCTCGCCGAGGAAGCACTCGCCGCCGGCGAGCTGCTCCCGGCCGGTGAAGGTCTCTACTACTCGCGCAGCTACTTCAAGGACACGGCTCGCTCCGAGGAGCGGACGATCGTCGCGACGAGCAAGGAGTCGGACGCGGGCGTCTACAACAACTGGCGCCCCTCTTCCGAGATGAAGCCCCTGCTCGAGGGCAAGATGCGCGGCGCCTCGGCAGGCAAGACGATGTACGTCGTCCCCTACCTGATGGCACCCCCCGGATCGCCGCTCGAAGCCTTCGCTGCCGGCGTCGAGCTGACCGATTCGCGCACCGTCGTCATGCACATGATCCGCATGGCTCGTGTCGGCGTGAACTTCATCAACGAGCTGGCCGACCCCAATAGCTTCGTGCGCGCGGTCCACGTGACCGGCGATCTCGAGAACCTGGGTCATGGCACTCCCGAGGACGGCCGCTACTTCGTGACGGTCGCCGATGAGCGCACGATCTTGCACTTCGGCTCCTCGTACGGCGGAAACGCGCTCCTGGGCAAGATCGCCCACGGTCTGCGCCAGGCCGCATACGACGGCTGGGCGTCCGGCAAGTTCCTGTCCGAGCAGTTCATGCTGCTGGGCATCACGGACAAGGAGACCGGCAAGAAGTACCACATCTGCGGCGGCTTCCCGAGCGCCTCGGGCAAGACCAACCTCGCGATGACGCTGGCTCCCGACGCACTGGGCGACCGCTACTACGTCGACTTCTATGGCGATGACATCGCATGGCTCTGGGTCGACGAGAACGACGGCAAGCTCTACGGCATGAACCCCGAGTTCGGTGTGTTCGGCGTCGCCAAGGACACCAACGAGGCCACCAACCCCGGCGCGCTGCACTCCATCGAGGCCGGCTCGGGCGCAATCTTCACCAACATCGCGTACAACCCGACGACGCAAGAGGTGTGGTGGGAGGGCAAGACGCCCAAGCCCCCCGAAGACGTCACGGGCTGGGAGGACTGGAAGGGCGAGCTCATCTCCGAGCGCGCCGATGGCGACGACTCGCCGTGGGCGCACCCCAACAGTCGCTTCACGACGACGCTGTCGAACGTTCCCAACGTCGCTCCCGACTTCAACAGCCCCGCGGGCGTCCCGATCGACGCGATCATCTTCGGTGGTCGTACGCGTGACCGTGAGCCGCTGATCCGCGCGATCACCGATCTGGCGGAGGGCGTTTACGACGGTCTGACGCTGGGCGCCGAGGCGACCTTCGCCGCCGAGGGT
>JBBSSC010000248.1:0-4010 GCA_038242465.1 Propionibacteriales bacterium
ACGAGATGCTCGACCTGGGCTTCCTGCCCGATGTCGAGTCGCTCCTCGCCAAGACGCCCGAGACCCGCCAGACGATGCTGTTCTCGGCGACGATGCCCGGCGCGATCGTCGGACTGGCGCGCAAGCACATGCGCCATCCCATGAACATCCGCGCCGAGTCCGGCGACGACGACAGCCAGATGGTGCCCGCGACAGCGCAGTTCGTCTTCCAGGCACACGATATGGACAAGCCCGAGATAGTGGCCCGCATCCTGCAGGCCGACGATGTGGGTCGCGTCATCATCTTCACGCGTACCAAGCGCACCGCGCAGCGTGTCGCCGATGAGCTGATCGACCGCGGCTTCCCCGCATCGCCTCTGCATGGCGACATGGCGCAGCCGGCCCGTGAGAAGGCGCTGACACGTTTCCGTGAGGGCAAGATCGACCTGCTGGTCGCCACCGACGTCGCAGCCCGTGGCATCGACGTTGCCGGCATCACGCACGTCATTAACTACAACTGCCCCGAGGACGACAAGACCTACGTCCACCGCATCGGTCGTACGGGGCGCGCGGGTGCCTCGGGCATCGCCGTGACGTTCGTCGACTGGGCCGATCTCGCGCGCTGGAAGATGATCAACACAGCGCTCGGCCTGCCGTTCGACGAGCCGCAAGAGACGTACTCGACTTCCGATCACCTGTTTCACGACCTCGGCATCGACCGCAACGTCAAGGGACGCCTGAAGCCCGCGGCACCTCGCGAGCCGAAGAAGGACGACGACCGGGGCGATCGCCGTGGCCGTGGCCGTGGTGGCAACGGCGGAGGACGCGACCGCGGACCTCGCCAGCAGTCATCCGGCGAAGCCACCAAGCGCACCGCGACTGCCACGGCAGCACCGGCGTCGGACTCCGCTGGCGCGCAGGCTGAGGGCACCAGCCGTCCTCCCCGCAAGCGCAACCGCAATCGCACTCGCTCCCGCAGCGGCGAGACGGTCACCAAGACCGACTAAGACGCTGACGAGGGGGTTACTGCCCCTTGAGGAGGGGGTTATCCCTGTCCTGAAGGGGCAGTAACCCCCTCCTCAAGGGGCAGTAACCCCCTCCTCAACGTTTATGGGGTGACGGTGACTGGGGTGCCGACGGGGGCGAAGTTCCACAGGGCAATGGCGTCGGGCTCCCACTGACGGACACAGCCGGCGGATAACGGCGTCCCGAGCTGCGACTTGGTCTGCTCGACCAAGCCGTCGTTGTCGCGCGGCACGGTGTGGAATCCAATCGGCGCACTGAAACCAGTAGCGAAGCGGACGAAGTACTCCATCGTCCCGCTGTAGTCGAAGGCCGTGGCATATCGCGTTTTGGACTGCACGGCATATGAGCCCGGCTCGAGGTTGTCGAAGCGGCTGCCCGAGACCGGGTACGTACGCTCGATCGTCTCGTCGGCACGGACAAGCCATACCCGCTGATCGCCTTGGTCGAACACGATGCGACGGCCTTTGCCGGAGCCTCGGGGCACCATCGGATCGGCCACGCGAGCAACGCTGGCCTCGATAACCGCGGCCTCAGGCTCCGATGCGCGGATGATCTGCTCGAATCGCGCGGACTCGAGCATCGTCGACGCGGGTGCATCGGCGGTGGCCTCACCGGCCGTCAGCTGAGGAACGACGCCCACAGCCATAACTCCGACGACGAGCGTCACGCCCAGCGCGATCCACAGAGCACGGACCGGCCCGCGAGGACGGAGGGTGCGGCGAGGAGCGCGATGCTTGGACACCGGCACATCCTAGCGACCGACCTGCACCCCGCGGGGGCTACTTCTTGCGCACCGGCTTCCGGGCCGCGAGCATTCCTGCCGCCACTTCGCGATAGGCCTGCGCTCCCTTGTGATTCTTGGCCGTGGCCAGGACAGACCTGCCAATCGCGGGTGCCTCGGCGAACCGGATCGACTTGGGGATGGGGGGCGTGACGATCGGCAGATCGTACGTATCTCGGATCGCCTGCAGGACGTTCTGCGCGTGCTTGGTGCGTCCGTCGTACATCGTCGGCAGAACTCCCATGATCTGGAGCTGCGGGTTGATGAACTGCCGGACATCGTGGATCGTGTCGAGCAGCTGTCCCACGCCGCGATGCGAGAGCGTCTCGGCCTGCAGCGGGATCAGGACCTGCTGCGCCGCCGACAGCGCGCCGACCGTGAGGACGCCGAGCGCGGGCGGGCAGTCGATGATGATCCAGTCGTAGTCATCGGCGACCTTGTCGAGCGCGACCCTCAGCCGCTGCTCGCGCCCCGTGCGGCCGACGAGAGTCTCCTCGGCCTGCGTCAGCGTGATGTCAGCCGGCAGTAGATGCATGCCGTCGTCGGTGATGACGATCGCATCCTCGGCCCGCTTGGTGCCAAGCAGCACCTCGCCGATCGTGACGTCGAGGTCCTCGGGGTCGATGCCGAGCGAGAACGTCAGGCTGCCCTGGGGATCGATGTCGACCAGCAGGACTCGCTGCTTCAGCTCCGCGAGAGCAGCCCCCAACGACACCACCGTGGTGGTCTTCGCAACGCCGCCTTTTTGGTTCGCCACTGCAATCGTCGTCGTCACGGTCGCCATTGTGTCAGCCTCGCGTGCCGCGTGCAGAACGGTTTGGCATGCTTGGCCCATGACACGTCGTGCGCTGGTGACCGGGGCTACTTCAGGGATCGGTCTCGCCTTCGCCAACGAGCTCGCTCGGCGGGGTCACGACCTCGTGATTGTGGCCCGCACGACCGACCGGCTCGAGGCCATCGCCGAGCAGATTCGCGGCAAGCACACCGTCGAGGTCATCGTCCTCACGGCAGATCTGTCGACCACCGAGGGCATGCAAATCGCAGCCAATGCGCTGACCGACACGACCCGCCCGGTCGACCTGCTGATCAACAATGCCGGCGCATCGCTGGCCGGCTGGTTCGGCACCACAGACATCTCCGACGAGGACCGCCAGCTCGATCTGCTGGTTCGTGCCCCGATGCATCTCATGGACGCCGCGATCAAGACCATGGCCGGACGCGGTGGCGGCAAGATCATCAACGTCTCGAGCGTCGCGGCATTCACTCCTCGCGGCGTCTACTCCGCCCATAAGGCGTGGCTGCTCAACCTCTCGCGCTGGGCCGACGTCCACTACGACGATGTCAACATCTCGGTGCAAGCACTGTGTCCCGGTTTCGTCCGCACCGAGTTTCACCAGCGCGGCGAGATGGATGTCTCTGGCGTCCCGAAGTGGATGTGGCTGAAGGCCGACAAGGTCGTCGCCGCCTCACTGCGAGATCTTGAGCGCGACAAGCCCGTCTCGATCCCGTCCATGCGCTACAAGACGCTCGCAACACTGGCCCGCTACCTCCCCGCCTCGTTCGTGACCCGGGTCGCCAAGCGCGGGCGCTGACTCCCTGACATGAGCATCCCGAAGTTCCTCGAGCTGCCGCCTGGCGTGGAGAAGTCCTCGCAGACAGGGCTCCACGGCGAGCTCGCGATGCTCTCGGCCAAGGCCGTCGGCCCATCAAAGGGCCATGTCCTGCTGATCCCGGGATGGACCGGCAGCAAGGAGGACTTCCTCCCGCTCCTTCCGCTGCTCGCGGCGGCCGGCTACGACGTCGACACCTACGACCAGGCCGGTCAGTACGAGAGCGAGCCCGGCGGAGACTACTCGCTGCGCGGCTACGCCCGCGATGCGTTGTGGCTCGCTCAGCTCGAGGGCGCAAGGACCCATGTGCTCGGTCACTCGTTCGGCGGACTCGTGGCGCAAGAGGCCGCGGTGCTCGATCCCGGCCAGATCCGTACCCTGAGCCTGCTCTGCACGGGCCCGGGCGCGCTGGGCGACTCCGAACGGCGTCCGCTCAAGAAGCTCGTCTCCGCGATCGGCAAGGTGCCGCTGCTCGACATCCACGAGATCCGCGAAGGTGGCATCAAGCGTCCGGCGCAGATTACGCGGTTCCTGGCCAAGCGATTCACCTCGAATGATCCGCGATCGCTGCGTGCCATGACGCAGCTGCTGATCGACGCCCCCGACATCATCGA
>JBBSSC010000249.1:0-4007 GCA_038242465.1 Propionibacteriales bacterium
CATCGGCACGGTCGCGCTCGTGGTCTTCGTGGTGGCCTGCAATGACTTCGTGCTCGGGGCGGGCCTCGCGCCGGATCGTCCGAGCCTGCCTCTGCCCGCGACCCTGATGCTCGCCACGAGACAGGTCGAGGGATCGAGCGCAGCCATCGCGGCGGCCGGCCTGCTGTGGCTCCTGATACCTCTCCTACTCCTGCTCGTGCTCCCACGCCGGATCAACCACCTCATCGGAAGGTCCCATCGATGACCTCGATCGAACTTCGCCAGCTCACGACCGACGGCGCGGGCGAGCGTCCGCTGCTGGACGACCTGAGCCTGACCGTCGCCGACGGCACGACGCTGGCCATCACCGGACCTGCAGGCGCCGGGACGAGCCGCCTGCTCCGCACGATCGTCGGACTCGATGAGCAGACATCGGGGGACATCGCGATGGACGATGCGATCGTCACCGGGGCCGGACCGCGCGAGCGCGACATCGCGATGGTGTTTCAGGATTTTGCGCTGCATCCGCACCTCGATGTGTTCGACAACCTGGCCTTCTCCTCGACGCTACGCAAGGGGTACGACAAGCTCGAGCTGACCGATCGCATCAACGAGGTCGCCGAGCTGCTGGCGCTGAGCGATCTGCTCGATCTGCGGCCGGCCGAGCTCGACGATGCGCAACGCCAGCGGGTCGCCCTGGGTCGGACGCTGGCCCGTGAAGCCAATGCGTACCTGTTCGATGCCCCGTTCTCGGCGCAGACCGAGCGGGTCCGGGCGCATGTCCGTTCCGTCACGACGCAGTGGCAGGCCGAGCGCGGGCGGACGTCGATCTTCACGACCAGCAGCGTCGATGAGGCGCTCAGCATGGCGGATCAGATCGCCGTGATGCACCAGGGCTTCATCCACCAGATCGGCACTCCCCGCGAGCTGTACGACGCGCCGGCCGACATGTTCGTCGCGGGCTACCTCGGTTCACCGCCCATGAATCTCGTGCCCGCGGTGCCGGTGGGGCAACAGCTCGTGATGCCGCTCGCCACGATGCTGCTCGATGAGCCGTTGCTCGAGCGCATTGGCGAGCGGGAGATTGTCGTCGTGGGCATCCGGCCCGAGCACTGCCACGATTCGACGAACGGCGGTGGCGCAGGGGTCAGTGATCGGGTCGAGTTCACGACCCGTATCGACGACGTCGAGTGGCGGGGGAGCACGCAGTTCGCCTACCTCGGATACGAGATCGACGAGGCAGCAGAGGCCATGATCGCCGAAGTCGAGGATCTCCTGGACTTCGGCCTGTTCCAGAGCTTCCTGGTCGCGCAACTGCCGCCCGAGAGCGAGCTGCGGCCCGGGATGTCGATCCGCGTCGTCATCCCGCGCCAGAGGATCCACGTCTTCGACCCGCAGACGGGCGAGAACCTGACCCTCGCCCGATGACGGCGAGCCGCGGGCAGCGCGTCCTGGCCGCTGTCCTGACGCTGGTGTGCGCGATCGCGTACGGCGCGGTGTCGCTGCTGCGCTTCGAGCGGTTCACGATCGCCTCATTCGACAATGCAATCTTCGAGCAAGCCGTCAAGAGCTATGCGGCGCTTGGCGCGCCGATCGTCGACATCAAGGGACCTGGCTTCAACATCCTGGGCGACCACTTCTCGCCGGTGACGGCGCTCATCGCCCCGTTCTACCGGGTGTTCCCCTCGGCACAGACGATCCTGTTGGCTCAGGTCGTGCTGATCGCGATCTCGATCTACGTCATCGCGGTGCTGGCGATGCGGACGGTGGGGACGCTGATCGGCGCGGTGATCGGCGTCGCGTACGGATTATCGTTCGGGCTGCAGGCGGCGGTCGAGGCGGACTTCCACGAGGTAGCTTTCGCGGCCCCGCTGCTGGCTCTGGCCGGGGCGGCCTACGTGGATCGTCGGTTCGACCGGATCGTGTGGTGGTCGGTGCCGCTGCTGCTGGTCAAGGAGGATCTTGGGCTCACGGTCGCGGCGATCGGCGTCGTGCTGTGGCTGGCGGGGGAACGGCGACGCGGCGTCATGCTGGCCGTGGGAGGCATCATCGCGATGGCGATCATCGTCCTGGTCATCATCCCGGCATTCAATGCGGGTGGATCGTACGCGTACTCGTCGACGCTGGGTGGCGATCGTGGAGTCCTGGCTACGCTCGCCGCCGGCGTCGACCGTAAGCTCACAACGGTCGTGCTGACGGTGGCGATCACGGGATTCGCCGCGCTCGCCTCGCCGTGGATCCTACTGGTGGTGCCGACCTTCGCGTGGCGGTTCGCGGGCGATGTGCCGTTCTACTGGGGCACCGAGTGGCACTACTCGCTCGTGCTGATGCCGATCGTCTTCGTCGCGATGATCGATGCGATGGCGCGTCGTCCGAACCTGAAGTGGGCGACGTGGCTCGGGGCCGTCGTCGGGGCCTTCATGCTCGTCGGCTCACCCGTCGTGGCGCTGGCCGATCCCGAGATGCACCGCGAGCCGCCTCGTGCCGACAGCGCCCGCCAGATGCTGTCCCTGATACCGGAGGGGGCATCGGTCGAGACCGATATCGGACTCATGAGCCATCTGGTCACGGATCACACGGTCTACTGGCTCGGCACGGTCGGCGATGCCGTGCCCGAGTACGTCCTGTTCGACACCCTGGCCGGGATCGGCTCGCCCACCGACGTCGTGGCCTACGCCGAACAGGCTCACGGCGCCCCGTATGAGCGCATCTACAACAACAGTGGCTACCAACTAGCCCAAAAACGGTGACGAGGGGGTTACTGCCCTATGAGGAGGGGGTTACCGCCCGTTTCCCCGTGCAGTAACCCCCTCGTCAAGGGGCAGTAACCCCCTCGTCAGCGTTAGGGGTGGGTCATGGACATGACGTCGAGCGCCTTGTCCAGGTCGGCTTCGCTGACTTCGCCGCGCTCGACGAAGCCCATCTCGATGACGACCTGGCGGATCGTCTTCTTCTCCTTGACGGATGTCTTGGCGACCTTGGCGGCGTTCTCGTAGCCGATGAAGCGGTTGAGCGGTGTGACGACCGAGGGAGACGACTCCGCGAGGAACAGGCAGCGCTCCTCGTCGGCGATGATGCCGTCGATGCAGCGGTCGGCGAGCGTACGCGAGGAATTGCCGAGCAGGCGCATCGACTCCAGGATGTTACGGCCGATGACGGGCAGCATGACGTTGAGCTCGAATGAGCCGGAAGCGCCGGCCACGGCGATCGTCGCGTCATTGCCGATGACCTGCGCGGCCGCCATCAGCGTCGCCTCGGGCAGCACAGGGTTGACCTTGCCGGGCATGATGCTCGAACCAGGCTGCAGATCGGGCAGCTGGATCTCGCCGAGACCCGTGCGCGGGCCCGAGCCCATCCACCGCAGGTCATTGCAGATCTTGGTCAGGCTGACGGAGATCGTGCGCAGCTGGACGGACATCTCGACGAGCACGTCACGCTCGCTCTGCGCATCGAAGTGATCGACGGCCACGGTGATCGGCAGACCCGTGTTGGCCGCGAGGATCTCGATGACGCGCTGCGGGAAGCCGATAGGGGTGTTGATGCCGGTGCCGACGGCGGTTCCTCCGAGAGGGACCTCCGCGGTGTGCGGCAACGCCGACTCGACCCGTGCGATGCCGCGACGGATCTGCATCGCGTAGCCCGCGAACTCCTGGCCAAGCGTGACGGGCGTGGCATCCATGAGGTGGGTACGGCCGGACTTCACGACGGATGCGAACTCGGTGGCCTTGGCCTCGAGCGACTTCGCAAGATGGTCGAGCGCCGGGATGAGCTCATTGCTGGCCGAGGCGGTCGCGGCGACGTGGATCGACGTCGGGAAGACGTCATTCGACGACTGAGAGGCGTTGACGTGGTCGTTGGGGTGAACGTCCTTGCCGAGCGCCTTGGTCGCGAGCGTCGCGATGACCTCGTTGGTGTTCATGTTGCTAGACGTGCCCGAGCCGGTCTGGAAGACATCGATCGGGAAGTGCGCGTCGTGGGCGCCGGTCGCGACCTCGTCGGCGGCGGCGATGATCGCGTCGGCGATGTCC
>JBBSSC010000250.1:0-3946 GCA_038242465.1 Propionibacteriales bacterium
CTCAACGACAACGAGGCCGACATCTTCGGCCTGCAAGAGGCCGGCGGAGTGCGCGTGGGTGCCACGACAGCACGAATCTTCACAGGCCACTCCCGCGAGTTTGTCCGCGCCACCGGCGGCGCCAAGGCGCGCTACATCTTCTACCGTCCCGCCCTGTTCGAGCAGCTCGACGGCGGCAGCTTCGACATCGGCGATGGCCGTGACACGACGTGGGCCAAGTTCCGGATCAAGGAGACCAAGCGGACCTTCTACTACGTCGATGTCCATCTCGACAATGGGAAGGGCAAAGACGACGATGCCCGGCGCGCGGGTCAGATGGACCGCATGCTCGGCCGCATGGCACAGATCAACGGCGAGCGGCTGCCCATGATCTACGCGGGCGACTTCAACTCGGGAACGCATCGCGATCATGACGCCCCGGGGGCCAAGATGCGCGGTGCCGGCTTCCAGAACACCGAGCTGCTGACGCAGGACGTCCAGAACGCCCAGATCAACACGGGCCACACCTTCAGCACCTCTGTCCTGCAGTCCGGCGCGCACATCGATCACGTCTGGGTCACGCCCCAGTTCGAGGTCGACTCCTGGAAGCAGCTGGTGCGCATCACGAATGGCCGATACACGACGCCCGTCGTCTCAGATCACAACGCCGTGAGCGCCGTCGTGGCGCTCGACGCGCCCAAGCGGAGCATCGGGGAGCCAACTCCGACAACCACGATCACGGGGACACCTCCGCCGCTAGGATGACGGCGTGACATCGACCCCGATTCTTGACTCCTTTCATGCCGTCATTCCCGCGGGAGGCGCCGGAACCCGCCTGTGGCCGCTGTCCCGGTCGGGTCATCCCAAGTTCCTGCTGGATCTGGACGGCTCAGGCCGCACGTTGCTGCAGCAGACGTGGGACCGGCTCAACGACCTGATCCCTGCCGAGCGGATCCATGTCGTGACCGGCGCGGCCCACGCCGCCGCGATCCGCGAACAGCTACCCGAGCTGACGGGCCTGTTCGTCGAGCCGTCACCGCGCGACTCGATGCCCGCGATCGGACTAGCCGCCGCCGTCATCGGCGCAGCGCATCCGGGTGCCATCATCGGCTCTTTCGCCGCCGATCACATCATCGACGACCAGGTGTCGTTCGCCGAGGCCATCGGCCAAGCCGTCGCGGTCGCGCAGACCGGACTCGTCACGACGATCGGCATCACACCGACGGGCCCCTCGACCGGTTTCGGCTATATCGAGTCGGGCGATCACCTGCCCGTCGAGGGTGCCGGCTCCGCTCGGGCGATCAGGAGCTTCGTCGAGAAGCCCGATGCGGCCACCGCGGCTCAGTACGTCGCGAGCGGCTCCTACAGCTGGAACGGCGGGATGTTCGTGACCCGCACCGACGTTCTACTCGGCCACCTGTCCCGCCTCCAGCCGGGCCTGCACGCGGGTCTCACGCGCATCGCCGCGGCATGGTGCACAGACGAGCGTCAGGCTGTTCTCGATGACACCTGGCCGCAGCTGACCAAGATCGCGATCGATCACGCGATCGCCGAGCCCGTCGCGGTCGAAGGCGGTATGGCCGTCGTCCCGGGTGAGTTCACGTGGGACGATATCGGCGACTTCGCCGCGCTGCAGGACATCGGCGCCGCCTCATCGCCCGAGACGATCTGGGTCGATGCGGGCGGACTCGCGATCTCCGAAGACGGCACGATCATCGCAGTCGTCGGCCTGCAGGACGTCATCGTCGTGCGCACCGAGGACGCACTGCTCGTGGTCGCCCGCGATCACGCCCAGCAGGTCAAGGAAGTCGTGGCCGAGCTCAAACGTCGCCGGCGCGACGACCTCGTGTGAGCGGCGACCGGCGATCGCCGGTCTGCGGCAGCAGATCGACCAGCCTGCCCCTCGGCGCGCCCGGGTCTGCGGCGTAGGCCTGGGCCACCTCGCCCGTCCCGACCACCCAGATGTCGCCGTCGTCAGGGCCTGCGTACACGGATGCGCCGCGCGGCACTTTGAGCCGCTCCCCTGCGCGATTGATCAGCTCGACCTCGCCGCCCGTGCACATCACGATGCGTCGCAGCGCCGGCGGCAGCTTCGTGCCCCCGGGCTCGATGCTGGAACACTGACTCACGGCCAGCGCGAATTCTTCGACGTCCGGGTTGAAGACCTCGGTGGAGAGCCCGAATGGTTCAGGGTTGACGCGAGCCAGGCGTGACATGCCCTTGTCGAGGCATTTGACGAGCCCCTCCGGATTCAGCGGCTTCGAGGTGAGCCCTGCGCGCAGGACGTTGTCAGATGCTGCCATGACCTCGAGGCACATGCCCTTCAGATGCGCGTGAATGATGCCCGCGCCCAGGAAGGCCGCCTCACCGGGCTGGAGCGTCAGGCGGTTAAGCATCAACGAGATGATGACGCCCACATCGCAGGGATAGTGTTCGGCGATCTCGATCGCCGTGACGTAGGCGCGCCGGACGTCGATGCCGACTCTGACGAGCTCGCGGCAGGCATCAATGATCGCGGTGATGTCATCGGCTGTCACAGACGTGGTCAGGAGCCGCTCGACGAGCCGCACGACGCCGCTGAAACCTGGAGTCTGGTTGAGCTCGACGGCCAAGCTCTGCGCGAGCGGGGTGTCGATGCCGCTGAGCACCCGCAGGATCTCGGCAGTAGGACGAAAGCCCACGAGGGTGTCGAAGGTCGTCAGGGCATAGGCCATCTCGGGCTTGTGCGACGCATCGCGATATGTCCGCTCGGGCGCATCCTGCGGCGTTCCGGCCGCTTCCTCGGCATCGAATCCAGCCTGTGCCATCGCGGCATTGGGGTGGACCTGCAAGGAGAGCGGCCGATCGGCCGACAGGATCTTGAACAAGAACGGCAACTCCCCTGCGACCTCCGACAGCGGCACCGGCCGGTCATGGGAGATCACCATGGACTGACCGAGCGGATGCGTTCCCATCCACACCTCGGCAAGCCGCCTATCGCCCGGCTGTTGACCGAGGAATCGGGGGATGTCTGACTCCGAGCCCCACTCGTAATCACGGGATGAATTGTCGAGCAGGTACATCGGTCGCCGATCTAGGGAAGTCTGACGAAGTCGGGGGACGTCCTCAGCCTAGTGGCCCGCGATCACTTATGGCGGGGCTTTTTCGTCGATTCGCTGTCGCCGGCCGTCTTCTTCACATACGGCTTCTTGTTCTCGAAGGGCTTCTTGTCGGCAGCCCTCGACGGGTACGGGCGATTCTCGTGCGACTTGAAGGTATTGCCCTTACGGTCCTCGCGGGTACGACGGATCGGCGGACCCGAGTCGCGCTGCAGGTCGATCAGCTTGCCCGAGATGCGGGTGTTGGCCAGCGCCTCGAACACCGCGTCCGGGAGATCGGCGGGCAGCTCAACGAGCGTGTGGTCCTGGCCGATCGTGATCTTGCCGAAGTCGGAGCGCTTCAAGCTGCCTTCGTTCGCCAGCGCGCCGACGATCGCCGAGGGGCCGACCTTGTGACGCTTGCCGACCGCGACACGGTAGACCGCAGCGCCTTCGGCAGGCAGCCGGTCGCTGCGGTCGAAGCCCGCGGGCTTACGGCGCGGATCACTGCCTTCATCGCGGAACGCACGCTCACGCGGGGCGGCCTTCGGCGGATCGGGCCGCAGGAAGAAGTCCTTGTCGGTCTGGCTCATGACGGCCAGTGCGGCGGCGGCATCGGTCATCGAGACATCGTTCTCGGTGACGTACTCCTCGACCAGCGTGCGGAACGCGTGGAACTGCGGTGAGCCCATGCTGGAGGTGATGGCCTGCGCAAAACGGCCGGCGCGGCGCTCATTGACCTCTTCGGCCGAAGGGACGCTCATCTCCTCGACAGGACGGCCTGACACCTTCTCGATCGCCGAGAGCATGCGGCGCTCGCGCGGCGTGACGAACAGGATCGCCTCGCCTGTGCGTCCGGCACGGCCCGTACGGCCGATGCGGTGCACGTA
>JBBSSC010000251.1:0-3915 GCA_038242465.1 Propionibacteriales bacterium
AGGCATCCTTGCGAGGACCGCACGCGTAAGCGGCCCCGGCGGCAGACCGACCACGCCAGAACTCATGACATTCATGCTAGGGGCGCCTCCCCTGTTCTGTCGCCGTCTCAGCAACCGTTGCCGGGAGAGGCCAGACCCAGCCTTCAATCTGTGGAGAAGAAGACCCTGTCAGCGGACCGTCAAACGCTCCACTGCCGCGGCGACACGCTCGTCCGTCGCGGTGAATGCGACGCGAACATGCTGCGCGCCCGCCGCACCGTAGAAGTCGCCCGGCGCCGCCAGGATGCCGTACTCGGCCAGCCAGGCGATCGTGTCGCGGCACGGCTCGCCGCGCGTCGCCCACAGGTAGAGAGCACCCTCGGAGTGATCGACCTTGAAGCCCGCCGACTCGAGCGCCGCCCGCAAAGCGGTGCGCCGGGCAGCGTAGACGCCGCGCTGCGTCTCGACGTGCAGATCATCGGCCAGTGCGGCAGCCATCGCCGCCTGGACGGGCGTCGGCAGCATGAACCCAAGATGCTTGCGCACGGCGAGCAGCTCGGAGATAACGGCCTGATCGCCCGTCACGAAGGCATCGCGGTAGCCCGCGAGATTCGACCGCTTCGACAGCGAGTGCACCGCGAGCAGACCGTCGAACGAGCCGCCGCAGATATCGGGATGCAGCACCGAGTACGGCGTATCGTCCCACGCGAACTCGAGGTAGCACTCGTCCGAGACGAGCAGCGCGCCACGCTCTCGGGCGAACTCGACGACCTTGCGAAGGTGGTTCTTGCCGAGGATCTTGCCGTGCGGATTGGCCGGCGAGTTGATGTAGATGAGTGTCGGCTTGCGCGGCCCGATCGCGATCGTCGAGTCTGCCGCTAGCACCTGGCAACCGGCGTAGCGGGCGCCAACCTCATAGGTCGGGTACGCCAGCTCTGGGACCACCACGAGGTCGTCGGCGCCGAGACCGAGCTGCATCGGGAGATTGCCGATGAGCTCCTTGGAGCCCACGGTCGGCAGCACCTGCGACGGGCTCAGCCCCGTGATCTCGAAGCGGCGTTCGAGCCAGTCGACCGCAGCCTGGCGCAGCGACTCGGGCCCGTAGACCGTTGGATAGCCCGGCGAGTCGGCCGCGGCGATCAGCGCGTCGCGGGCGACCGTCGGCGTCGGGTCGACCGGCGTGCCGATCGACAGATCGACGATCCCGTCAGGATGCTCCGCAGCCCGCGCCTTGGGGGCGGACAGCGTGTCCCACGGAAACTCGGGAAACCGATCCGAGACGGAAGCCATCGGTGCGACTACTCCTGGTTCTGGGGCGGCAGGCCGGCGATCATCGGGTGATCCTTGTCGATCACACCGAGCTTCGCGGCACCACCGGGCGAGCCCAAATCGTCGAAGAAGTCGACGTTGGCGGCGTAGTAGTCCTTCCACTCCGGCGGCGTATCGTCTTCGTAGAAGATCGCCTCGACGGGGCAGACGGGCTCACAGGCACCGCAGTCGACGCACTCGTCGGGATGGATATACAGCATCCGCTTGCCCTCGTAGATGCAGTCAACCGGACATTCGTCCACACACGCACGGTCTTTGAGGTCCACACACGGCTGGGCGATCACGTACGTCACGAGCATTTCTCCTTCGACGAGCGGCCTACAGTATCTCGCCCGCGTCAGCGGACCCTCTAGTTAGGCTCGCCTCAAACGGCATGGAAGTCTTGGCCTATGACTCTAGACCGTGCCGAGCTCGGCTCACGCATCGTCGTGCGGCATGAGACAGGCCGTGTCGGACCGAGCGGCGGCCCCGAGATGACAGACGTTCTCGGGCACGTCCGCGCGATCGATGAGACGTCCGCGACGATCGAGCTGCGGGACGGTCAGCTGCGCGTCGTCGACCTCTCGACCGTCGTGACCTGGAAGCCCGTTCCCCCGGCTCCCCTGCGGCGCCGGCGAGCCACCTCGATCGGCTCCGAGGAGCTCACCCGCATCACGTCACGCGGATGGCCGGCGACCGAGTCGGTGCCGATGGGCGAATGGGAGCTGCGCGCGGCCGGACGTTTCACCGGGCGCGCCAACTCCGTCGCTGCGATCGGTTCGCCCGGCCTGCCATTCGCCGAGGCCGTCGAGCGCGTGCGGACGTTCTATGCAGAGCGCGCGATGCCCGCGCTGGCGCAGGTCGTCGTGGGTTCGTCCGCCGAGCAGCAGTTCATCGAGCATGGTTGGGTACCGATGCAGGGCTATCGCGGCGGGGCGGTCGTGCAGGTCGCCGATCTGACGCGGACTTATCAAGCCGACCCCGAAGCACGCATCTCCCCCATCGCCGACGACGACTGGCTCGCCCAGTACGGACGAGTCGACGATTCCGCCGCCGCCAGGGCCGTCATGGAGGGCCCGGCGCAGGTCGGATTCGTCGCAATAGGCACACCCGCTGTGGCGATCGGTCGGGTCGTGGTGACCGGGGATTGGGCCGGACTCTCGGCCGTCGAGGTGCTGCCCGACCTTCGTCGTCAGGGAATCGCCCGACGAATCGTCGAGACCTCGCTCGCGTGGGCCGTCGAGCACGCCGCGGACAAGGCCTATCTGCAGACCATGCGCAGCAACTCCGCAGCGCTCGCGCTCTACTATCCCTACGGCTTCGTCGACCACCACGAGTACGTCTACCTCCGGCCCGAGAACACAGACTCCGCACAGCTTTGACCAGCTGCGCACGCAGTCACGGTTCGTATCGTGAAGTCATGAACCATGACCACGACGGGCCCCACGAGCATGATCTCGGCCTCTCGCACGACCTGCCGATGGTACTGAACCGTTGGCGGGCCTGCGGGCTGCTCAGCGACGATCGCCACGACGCCGACTGGCGGTCCTCAACGGCGACGATCTCAAGGCCTACGCGGGTGCCGCGGCGTATCTGTGGCACTGCGACCAGAAGAGCCACTACTCAATGTACGACGACGAGACCAAGGACGAGAACGAGCCTCGACAGCGACAACGTCGTCAGCGACGGACACTCGCTGCAGCTCGCCAAGACACCGGGTTCAATTGCAAAGGGCTACACCATGAAGCTCAACGTTGCCGTCTGACCAGCCCGTCTAGTCGTCGGACTTCTTGGGCTTGGGCTTCTTGCCGCAGATAACCCGATCGGCGGCCTGGTAGTTGGCGGTCTTGGTCTCGGACTTGGCGATCTTGCCGTCCTTGATGAACGTGCGGACGATGTCGATGTCGAAGCCCTCGATGGGACCCTGAGGGACGCAGCGATTGGTGTCGTCGTACTGCGTGCCGGGGCCGCGACCATTGCGCTTGGGCGAGGCGCTGGCCTCGACCTTGTCCCAGACCTTGGTGCTCCACAGCTCGACGTGCATCTCTCCGCGCGACGACGGCGTGCTCTTCTTGACGTACGCGCGGACCAGGACGCCGTAGTCGGTGGGATTCTTCCAGCGCAGATCGAGGCTGCCGTAGTAGACCGTCGCCTCGCGGCCCATGGGATAGCGGTCGATGTAGAACGCGTGCGGATGATGCTCGACATCGTCCATCCCGCCGAAGAACGTCGCGTTGTACATCGTCGTCACGACCTGCGAGACGCCACCGCCGAGCTCTTCGCGGAACACGCCGCCGTTGATGACGGTGCCGGTCGTGAAGCCATTAGCTGTCGTGCGCTCCCCCACCTTGTCGTTGAAGCTGAACGTCTGACCCGGCTTGACGATCGTCCCGTCGATGAGCTCGGCGCCCCGGTTCTGGTTGATGTTGCGATACTCCGCGTAGGGGAAGTACGTCGTGAACTCGCCGACTTTCTCGGTGATGCCGAGCGCCTCGGCGTCCTTCGTCGTGAACGCGGGCGAGGTGACCTTCGCCTCGACCTGCACCGAGCGCGCATCGCCGATCTGAGTCAGCGCGGGTACGAGCTGGGTCGCCATCTCCTCGGGCTGCAGGCCTATGCCGTCCTTGC
>JBBSSC010000252.1:0-3900 GCA_038242465.1 Propionibacteriales bacterium
AAAAAGGAGGCGGGCCGTTTCTGTGTTGTGCGGCGGTTAGGCCTTGGTGATCGAGAAGTTCAGGCCCAGATCGGTGTCGGCGAACGCCGATGCCTCGGACGACTCGGTGATCGAGGTGGCGAGCACCTCGTCGGCGATCAGCGCAGTGTGAGCGCGCAGCGCCTCCGCCATGGGTCCCTCGGCGCTCCACACCACGGTAATGCGGTCGCTGATCTCAAGACCAGATGACTTGCGAGCCTCCTGGATGACGCGGATGGCCTCACGGGCCAAGCCGGCCAGCCGCAGCTGGTCGTCGAGCTCGAGGTCGAGTGCGACGGTCTCACCCTGATCGTTGACAACGGACCAGCCTTCGCGGGGGCGCTCGGAGATGATGACGTCGTCGGGGCCGACCTCGATAGGGGAGCCATCGAGCTGCACGGTCGCAGTGCCGGTGGATGTCAGGGAGGCCGCGAGGGCTGCGGCGTCGGCCTCGGCGATCGCGGCTGCAACCTTCGGGGTCTCCTTGCCGAAGCGCTTGCCGAGATTGCGGAAGTTGCCCTTGGCCGAGTGGTCGACGAGATTGCCGCTGGCTTCGGCGAGCGACTCCAGCGAACCGATGTTGAGCTCTTCGCAGACCTGAGCGCGCAGCTCGTCGCCGAGCTGCTGCCAGGCACCCGAGGCAACGAGCGCGCGGCGCAGCGGCTGACGCGTGCGGACCTTGGCCTCCGCGCGTGCGGCGCGGCCCAGCTCGGTGACGCGACGGGCGAGATCGACGCGAGCGCCGAGGCCCTCGACGATCAGCGACTCGTCGGCAACGGGCCACGTGGCCAGATGGACGGATGCGGGGGCGTCCGGGGTGACGGGCACGATAACGTCCTGCCACACACGCTCGGCAATGAACGGTGTGAGCGGAGCCATCAGGCGTGTCAGCACCTCGAGCGCCTCGTGCAGCGTCGCGAACGCCGCGGTGTCGCCGCGCCAGAAGCGACGGCGCGAGCGACGCACGTACCAATTCGACATGTCGTCGATGAACGATGCGAGCCGAGCACCGGCGGTCTGCGTGTCGAACTGCTCCAGAGCGGCTGTGACATCGCGCGTCAGGGTATGCAGCTCTGACAGCAGCCACTGGTCGAGCACCTCGCGCTCGGCGACCGGGGGCACCTCGCCGCTGGCCGGCGTCCAGCCCTCGGTGCCCGCATACAGCACGTGGAAGGCGGTGGTGTTCCAGTAGGTGAGGAGCACTTTACGGACGATCTCGGTTAACGCATTGTGGCCGATGCGACGCGGGGCCCACGGCGAGCCTGAGCAGGCCATGAACCAGCGCAGGGCATCGGCGCCGTGCTCGTCCATGAGCGGCATCGGGAGCAGGATGTTGCCCAGGTGCTTGCTCATCTTCTTGCCGTCCTCGGCCAGGATGTGGCCTAAGCAGACGACGTTCTCGTAGGCGCTTCGATCGAACACGAGCGTGCCGACGGCCATCAGCGAGTAGAACCAACCACGGGTCTGGTCGATCGCCTCGCAGATATACTGCGCGGGATACGCCTGCTCGAACTTCTCCTTCGAGCCCTCGACGTGCGGGTACCCATGCTGCGCGAACGGCATCGAGCCGGAGTCGAACCAGGCATCGATGACATCGGGGACGCGGCGATACGTGCCCGCCTCGCCGTCTTTCGTGAAGGCGACCTCGTCGATGTACGGGCGGTGTGGGTCGAGATCGGACAGATCGCGGCCCGTCAACTCAGACAGCTCGGACAGCGACGAGATGCACACCAGCTTGCTCGGATCGACGTCGTTGCGCCAGATCGGCAGGGGGGTGCCCCAGTATCGGCTGCGAGACAGCGACCAGTCGATGTTGTTGGTCAGCCAATCGCCGTAGCGGCCGTTCTTGATCGTGTCGGGGAACCAGTTGGTGTCGGCGTTCTCGGCCAGCAGGCGATCTTTGACCGCAGTCGTGCGGATGTACCAGGCGGGGAGCGCGTAGTACATCAGCGGTGTGTGGCAGCGCCAGCAGTGCGGGTACGAGTGGTCGTAGGCCAGCTCGCGGAACATCAGGCCGCGGGCGGCGAGATCGTCGGCCAGCACGCGGTCGGCGGTCTTGAAGAACATCCCGCCGACGAGCGGTATGTCGTCGCCGAAGTGCCCGTCGGGCTTGATGGGGTTGACGACGGGCAGGTCGTAGGCCTTGCAGACCGCCATGTCGTCGGCGCCGAAGGCGGGGGACTGATGCACCAGACCCGTGCCGTCCTCGGTCGTGACGTAGTCGCCCAGCACCACGAAGTGCGCCTCTGCAGGGCTCCGCCCATCTTTGCCTGCGGGGAAGGTCACGAGATCGAACGGACGCTGGTAGGTCCAGCGCTCCATGTCCTTGCCGCTGACCGACTCGCCGGTCGCGGTCCATCCCTCACCGAGGGCCTTGGCCAGCAGCGGCTCGGCGACGACGAGCGTCTCGTTGCCATCCGTGGCCAGGACGTACATGACATCGGGGTTGACGGCGACGGCTGTGTTCGACACGAGCGTCCAAGGCGTCGTGGTCCAGACCAGCATCGAGGCCTTGCCAGCGAATGGCCCCGACGTCAGTGGGAAGCGGACGTAGACCGAGGGATCCGTGATGTTCTCGTAGCCCTGCGCGAGCTCGTGATCGGAGAGCGTCGTGCCGCAGCGAGGGCAGTAGGGCGCGACGCGATAGTCCTCGGTCAGCAGGCCCTTGTCGAAGATCGTCGACAGTGCCCACCACACGCTCTCGACGTACGAGGGTTCCATGGTCCGGTACGGATCGGCCATGTCGACCCAGTAGCCCATCCGGTCGGTCATCTCCTCGAAGAGATCGACGTTGCGGACGACGGCCTCGCGGCACTTAGCGTTGAACTCTGCGACGCCGTAAGCCTCGATATCGGGCTTGCCGCCCAGACCGAGCTCTTTCTCGACAGCAATCTCGACGGGCAGCCCGTGGCAGTCCCAGCCGGCCTTGCGGTCGACGTGATAGCCCTGCATGGTCTTGAACCGCGGAAAGACGTCCTTGAAGACACGGGCCTCGACGTGGTGCGTGCCGGGGGTGCCATTGGCCGTCGGGGGACCCTCGTAAAACGTCCAACGAGGAGCGTCGGCGGGGGTGTTGAGGCTGGCGGCGAACGTGCCCTGCTCGGCCCACAGCTCGAGAATCTCGCGCTCCAGCACCGGCAGATCGACGTGGGCGGGAACGGGGCGGTAAGACGCGTGCGAAGTCACACGCTCAATTCTACGGGTGGCCCGCGCCAACAGTTCGGCGGTGCGAGTTGTCTTCGGCCGGTCTGGGGTCTAATCTCCACGCATGCCAAACACCAAGCTCGCCGTACGAGCCGACGAGACACCCTGGACCGTTACAGAAGCTAAGGAAGTGCGGGCCGAGCTGGAAGCCGACCTCATCCGCCTGCGTGGAGAACTCGACCAGTCAGCTCGCGAGCTGCAGGACCTGCTGCGCGACGGCGTCGACGGCGCCGGCAACGATCAGGCCGATGTGGGTTCCAAGGGCCTCGAGCGCGATGCCGAGATGTCCCTCGCCGCGAATCAGCGCGAGCTCCTGCTGCAGACCGAGAAGGCACTCGACCGCCTCGACAAGGGCAGCTACGGCCAGTGCGAGTTTTGTAACGAGGCGATCGGCAAGAATCGTTTGATGGCGTTCCCGCGTGCGACACTGTGTATGACATGCAAGCAGCGCGAGGAGCGTCGCTGAGCCCTGGCGACGACCACGGCGCGACCACAAGGACGTACGTACGGCTATTCGCTGTCGTGACCCTCGTGTCGCTCGTCGTCGATCAGGTCACGAAAGCCCTCGCGGTCGCGAAGCTCGAGGGGCAGGACTCCATCGAGCTCATCCCGGGCCTGCTGTCGCTGAGCTTCCTGCGCAATCCCGGAGCCGCGATGAGTGCGGGAGCCGGGTTCACC
>JBBSSC010000253.1:0-3870 GCA_038242465.1 Propionibacteriales bacterium
CAGCACGGTGCCGTACCAGACGCTGGCGCCCTCGCCCAGCACGACCGCACCGACGAGCACCGCCGTCGGCGCGATCCATGCCGTGCCTGCGACCTGAGGGCTCTTGTCTCCGAGTGCGATCAACATGCCCTCAAGGTACCCAGCCGGGTCAGCTGACCCAGCGGGAGATCGGATCGATCGCGAAGTAGATGACGAACAGGATGCCGACGACCCACATCAACGGGTGCACCTGCGAGATCTTGCCCTTCACGACCTTAAGCAGGACGAAGGCGATGAAGCCCGCGCCGATGCCCGCGGTGATCGAGTACGTGAACGGCATCAGCGCGATCGTCAGGAACGCGGGGATCGCGATCTCCTCGTCCTTCCAGTCGATGTCGCCCACCTGCTGCATCATCAGGAAGCCGACGAGTACCAGCGCCGGCACGGCCGCCTCGCTCGGGATGTGCTCGACGAGTGGCGTGAAGATCGTCGCCAGCAGGAACAGCACGCCCGTGACGACGGCCGCCAGTCCCGTCCTCGCGCCGTCACCGACGCCGGAGGCCGACTCGATGTACGACGTGTTGCTCGAAACGCCCGCAGCGCCGCCGGCCGCGGCCGCAATGGAGTCGACAATCAGGATCTTCTGCGCGCCGGCGGGTGTGCCGTCCTCATCGTTCAGACCGGCTTCGGCACCGATCGCGGTCATGGTGCCCATCGTGTCGAAGAAGTCGGCCAGCAGGAGGCTGAACACCAGCAGGACGACGGTCACGAAGCCCACTCGCTCGAACGAGCCGAATAGGCTGAACTCGCCCAGCAGGCCGAAGTCGGGCTTGTCGACGATCGAGTCCGGGATGGACGGCACGTTGAGGTTCCAGCCCTTGGGGCTGGGCTTGCCATCGACCAGGCTCGGACCGGCATCCACGAGCTTCTCCACGATGACGGCCAAGCCGGTCGTGACGACGATGCCGATCAGGATCGCACCCGGCACACGACGCGCATGCAGCGCGATCATGAGCAGCAGGCCGATGCAGAACACGAGGACGGGCCAGCCCGACAGCTTGCCGCCGATGCCCATGCCGATCGGCGGTGCGCTCATTCCGGTCGTGCGGACGAAGCCAGCATCGACGAGTCCGATCAAGGCGATGAACAGGCCGATTCCGACCGCAATAGCGGTCTTGAGCTCGCGCGGGACCGCGTCGAATACGGCCTTTCGGAAGCCCGTCAGCACCAGGACCAGGATAATCAGGCCCTCCAGCACGACGAGTCCCATCGCGTCGGCCCACGACATCTGGGATGCCACGGAGTACGCCACGAACGCGTTGAGTCCCAGGCCAGCGGCGATCGCGAGCGGGAAGTTGGCGACGACGCCCATCAGGATCGTGAGGATGCCGGCGACCAATGCCGTCGCGGCAGCGATCTTGGCCAGATCAGGTGCGGATCCACCGCCCAGGAACTGACCGTCCGCGTCCTGGACGAAGCCGAGGATCAGCGGGTTGAGCACGATGATGTACGCCATCGTCAGGAAGGTGACGACGCCGCCGCGCACCTCTCGGCTGATCGTGGACCCTCGCTGCGAAATCTTGAAGTATCGCTCGAGCGTGCTGGTCATGGCACTCCTGTCAGAACTGGAACTGTCGAGGAGTGAGCATGCCAGAAGCGCCCCGCTGGCCGGGCCCGAGGTGGCTGTCAGCCGCGGCGCGTGGCGGCGGCGCTGACGAATGCCAGCAGCCCCACGACCAGCACGGCCCAGAACCAGGTAGCCCCGGCGAAGCCATTGCCGCCGTCCGGAGGCGCGCTGGTTTGCCCGGCAGTCGCAGCCGCCCTGGGCGTCGTCTCGGCATCGGGCGTCTTCGGGGTCGGGGTCGTGAAGGGGATGCGAGTTAGTGCAGAGCCGGTGCCCTCGCTGCCCACCAGGAACGAGCTTCCGCTCGCCTCGAAGGCGAGGGTCTCGCCCTGTTCTGCCGACGGCAGATCCTGGGAAGCGACGATTTCCCACGTCGCCGCGTCGAGCACGAACGCCTCGGAGTAGTCGCGTGCGACCACGAAGCGTCCGTCGGGCGTGAACGCAGCATCCGTGATGATGCCGGGGATATCGCCTTCGAGCGCCGAGACGCGATTGTCCTTGCCCTCGACCAGCTGGTCGGGCACCTCGCAGACTGTGCCGCCCAGCAGCCCCTTGCTAATCAGGAACTTCTGGTCGGTCACGGGATTGATGACCAAGGCCTCGACATCGAGCGGACCGCCCGGATAGCTGATCGGATAGCGCAGCACGGATGTCGCGGCGCTGTTCGTCCGGGCGAAGGAAGGAGTCGAGTAGAGCGCGACATCGGAGCGGACGGCTCGGTTGTCGCCCGTGTCGGCGATCCACAACGCGCCTTCGCGGTCGATCGACAATGCCTCGGTATCGACGAGGTCCGCGGCGAGAGTCGACGTTCCGACCGTCGCCCCCGTTGAGAGCTGGATCGCGTAGATCATCGCGGTGCTGCCCGAGTCGTTGATCGTGTATGCCAGGTCAGGATCGTCCTTGCTCACGACGAGGCCGCTCGACTCAGTGATGCGCGGATCGTCGAGGGTGCTGACGACATCGGGAGCCGACTCGGCGCCCTCGGCCTTGTGCGTCAGCGAGCTGAGCAGCACGATGACGAGCAGGGCGATGAGCAGGCCGGGGATCAACAGACGGCGGTGGCGCGGATTCATTGCTGTTCAGCATGCCAGCAGTCGGACCGGCCCGTGCTCGCGGCGGGTAGTGTGAAGGCGTGAGCGACGAGGACTGGGTCATCCATGAGGGCGATGGGCCCGAGACCGTCGAGCGCAAGATGGGTCACCGCGAGATCGCGCGTCTCGAACGAGCCGCGCGCCGCCACGAGTTCGGCCGCCCCGAGGTCACCGAGCTTGAGATCGGCCGCACGATGCATCGCGTCGCCGAGGTTGAGCCCATGGACGTTGACGGTGTGCGCACCATGACGGTGGGCACGATCGTGTGGGGAGTCATCGCGATTGCCCTGCTGCCTTTCCTCGGCACGCTCGAGTCCGACGGACGCACGTGGTGGTTGTGGAGCGCCGTCGCCGGCTTCGGACTCGGACTAATCGGCATCGAATACTGCCGACGACGACGCAATGCCTTGCACATGCAGCCCGGTCGCCGCCGCAAGACCAGCTGATCTGCGGCGGCTCCAGCCAGTCGTTCAGTCCAGCCAGTCGTTCAGTCCTGCCAGTCGCTCAGTCCTTCTTGCTCAGGGTCGTGCGCAGCGGAACTTCCTTCATCAGCAGCGACGCCACAAGGCTCAGCACCGCAACCGCGGCTGCGATCATGAAGATCGTGCCGGTTGCATCGCCATAGGCCGAACGGACGATCTCGGCGATCGGGTCGGGCAAATTCTTGACATCCAAGAACGAGGTGCCGCCCATGCTGGGAGCGCCGGGTCCGAGAGCCGCGATCTTCGCGGTCACATCGTCCTTGACCTGGGCGGCGAGCACTGCCCCGAGCACCGAGACGCCGATGGTCCCACCGAGCGAGCGGAAGAATGCCACGACGGCACTGGTGGCACCGACCTGTGAGACGTCAACGGCATTCTGCACGACCAGCACGTAGTTCTGCATCAGCATGCCCATGCCGACGCCGACGAAGCCCAGGAAGACCATCGCATGCCACTCAGGCGTCCGGTGATCGATCGTCGCGAGCAGGCCGAGTCCGATGATCAGCAGGACCGATCCCAGCACGAGGAAGCGCTTCCAGTAGCCCGACTTGGTGATCAGGCGTCCCGAGATCAGGGTTCCGACGAGCGAGCCCACCATGAGAGGGATCGTCAGCAGACCGGCCTGGGTGGGAGTGCGGCCGCCTGCGACCTGGAAGTACTGGCCGATGAAGACCGAGCCGCCGAAGATCGCGAC
>JBBSSC010000254.1:0-3858 GCA_038242465.1 Propionibacteriales bacterium
ATCGTGTACCTCGCGGCCAGCTGGCGCCTGCGCCACAGACTCGGCCTGACCCAGCTGATCGCCCACCGCGCCACCGTCTGACCCGCTGAGGGCTAGCGGTGGGCCATGGCTGGTTCTCCGCGGGGGAGAAACAGCGCCGTGAGGGCAATGTCCACGGTCTTGGACCGCAGCAGCCCGACAAGGCGTCGCAGGGCGATTGCATCATCGGTCGTGGAGCGGGCCAGCAGCACCGAGTCGGACCGGGTTGCCAGCGCGACCTTGTTGGCATCCGAGCTCAGGTTGGTGGTGTCGATGATGACAACCTCACCGGCCCACGACGTGCGCTTCTTCTCGGTAGGCCACCCGCGGCTGATCTTGCCTTCGTTGATAGCCGCCGCGTCGACGAATCGTGCCGTTCGGCCACGCCGCAGCAGGGCATCGGCCAGCTCCTGACCCGGAGTGGTCGAACGTCCGGGATCTGCCTCGGCGTCGACCATGATCGTGAACGGCCCCTCAGGACCGATCTGGGCAGGGATCTTGAGCATGAAGGCCGCGATGTCCCAGGTGTCGGCCCGGTTCGTGTCTTTTGTGCCGTCGAGGACGATCTGCTCGGCGATCTCGTGGAGTCCGTCGACAGTTCCGATCTCGGAGTTGACGTCCTTCTTGAGCAGGGCGATGGGAAGACCGGCAAGGAGCCCGAGGAACAGCCCAGCCGCACCTAGCGAGATGGGCCCGGGAGCGGATGACTTCTCGGGGACCTCCGCATCCCCGACGATCTGGCCGGGGGTGACGTCGAAGTTGCTGAGCTCGGCGAGCTTGGCCCCTAAGGCATCGGCCTGGATTTGGAGTGCTCGCTGGCCGATTTCTGCCTGGTTGTTCGGCAGGGAAGCTGCTGCCTGGATCACGCTGATCTGCTCCTGTGCGGATGCCGAGAGCCGTTGCACTTTCTCTGACGCATCGGTTTGGCGGCTCGCGAGATAGGCTGCTGCCACAGCGTCGGCACCCGCCGCCGCACGCCGCGGCGTGTCGCTGGTGAAAGTGATTTTGAGGATCAGTGAATCGTCGGGCGATGCCACCGATGTCGACTCCCGGATGCGGTCGGCACCAATGCGGTAGCGCGGCGTCAAGGCATCGGAGGCGGCGCGCGCAACCTTCGTGGACGTCACGATGCCCGCCTCGGTGGGCATGCTCACGGAACGCGAGGCGTCGACAGAGGAGGTGAGTAGGTCGGCGTTCATCGGAGTGACCGCGACGGTCGTGGTGGCTTGGTACGAAGCCGGGATCGCGAACGACGCGAGTACTCCCAAGCCCAGGCCGATGATCGCGGTGAAGGCGACGATCGACCAGCGCCGTCTGAGAGATGCGGCTAGATCGGAAAGCTGAGCTGGCTGCGGGGGAGTGGCCATAGGAGTGTCCTTGCACATATCTGAAGCCCCCCGGGTGAGGGACTCTAACAAGAGAGAGCGCGGATCAGGGCGGGTATGACGCGGATTTGGTTTAACACACTGCGTCGTAAATCACAGTTAACTTCGGTTTAAACGGAGACGCTCAGGGGCGGTAGAAAAAATCACGAGGCGATCCGGTGCGATCCCGCTCAGGATGCCGATCCAGAGCCCGGTCGAGCTCCGGTCAGGGTTGCGTCGCAGTCCGGATTTATTTTTTTTCGCCAGATTTGCAAGGAAATATCAATGTTCGTTTGCCAGCGGCCATGCCGTCCCCGTGCAATGCTGCCATTGACTGCCGCTACACCGGCAGGCCCACATGGAGCCTCCGTCGAGGTTCTGACGAGACACCCAGAGGAAGCACATGCACGACGTTGACTCCATCGACGTATACGTCTCAGCCATCCCGCTGTCCGAGCTGGACGACGGAGAGCTGCTGACGATCACGCGAGCAGGACACCACGACGCTTATGCGGAGCTGTATGAGCGCTACCGCTACGCCTCGTTGAGGTTAGCCAGGCACCTCGGACAGAAGGACGAGGCCGATGACATCGTGTCGGAGTCATTCGCTCGGATACTCGATCTGCTGAGCCGCGACAAGGGCCCCGACCGCGCCTTCCGCGCCTATCTGTTCACAACGGTGCGTCACGAGTGCGGACGTCGCGCGAAGGCGCAGAAACAGGTTCGGCCCACCGATGACATCCGGCAGATCGATGTGCCGGTCGCCTTCGGAGACAACGAGCTCGACGACTTCGAGCGTTCGACGATCCGCGCGGCCTACGAGTCGCTGCCCCTGCGGTGGCGGACGGTCCTGTGGCATCTGGATGTCGAGGGTCGTAAGCCGCTCGAGCTGGGGCCGCTGCTCGACCTGTCGCCCAACAGCGTCTCGGCACTCGTCTACAGGGCTCGCTCGGGCCTGCGAGACGCCTACCTCCAGCAGCACGTCAATCCCGGTGGTCGGTCGAGCTGCGGCAAGCACAGGGCCAAGCTGTCGGCCGTCGTGCGGCACACCGCCGCGGCAGGCGACAACGAGCGCGTCCACGCTCACTTGCGGCTGTGCGACGAGTGCCACGCGGTGTATCGCGACTTGCAGGAGGTCAACCGTGAGGTCGGCTCGGTGGCCGTTCCGGCCGCCATCGCGATGCCGTTGGCAAGCGTGTTGGTGTTGTCGGTGATCGCGTTTCCGCTGGCTGAGGCGCTGTTCGCACTGCTCTAGGTGTCGTCTTAGGGGCGACTTCCTCCCTGCGCCGTCATGCAACGGCCTATTTGCACTCTCTGTAGACGTGACCAAGTGGAGGCCAAGCGCCAGTGAGTGATCGCCCCAAGTTCGATATTGGATATTCAAGCGGCGTCTTCGACATGTTCCATGTCGGGCACCTCAATTTGCTGCGGCGGGCCCGCAACTACTGCCACCACCTCGTGGTCGGTGTGGCCAGCGACGAGTACGTCGATCATCTCAAGGGACGGCCGCCCGTTGTCCCGTGTGATGAGCGGATCGACATCATTTCGGCACTCGGCATCGTCGACGAGGTCGTGATCGATCGGTCAGAGGACAAGCTCGCGATCTGGCAGCAGCGTCCGTTCGATGTGATCTTCAAGGGCAATGACTGGCAGGGCACGCCGAAGGGCTACCGGCTTGAGCGCACGATGGGTGAGCTGGGTGTCGACGTCGTCTACTTCCCTTACACGCGCCACACCTCGAGCTCGATGCTGCGCACGTTCCTGACCGACGGAGGAGCCGGCGAGTGACGCTGTCCGAGGAGTGCACACGAGCGCCGACGATCGGCCAGCAGCCTGCCGTAACGGCCGTCGTGCCCACGCACGATCGACCAGAGCTCATGCTGTGTGCCGTGCAGAGCATCCTCGAGCAGGAGTTTGCAGGTCCGATCGAGGTCATCGTGGTCTTCGACGCGTGCGAGCCGCGACTGCCAGACGTCGATATACCTCCCGGCCGTGTTCTTCGCGGCGTCGTGAATGACCGCATACGCGGGCTGGCCGGGGCCCGCAACACCGGTATCCTAGCCGCGAGCCACGACTTCATCGCCTTCCTTGACGATGACGATGTCTGGCTGCCGGGAAAGCTCGCGGCACAGATGGCGCTTTTCGACAAACACCCCGATGTCGGGCTCGTCGGCACCGCGATGCAGGTCGACGACGGACGTACGACGCACGACCGACTCGCCCCGCAGGCTCTGATCACCCACGCCGATCTCGTCCGCGACCGCATTGCGGGACTACACTCCAGCAGCTTCGTCTTCCGCCGCACGGTGTTGATCGATGATGTCGGCATGATCGACGAGCAGCTGCCGGGCGCCTACGGCGAAGACTACGACGTCCTGCTGACGGCCTCCCAGATCTCGCCGGTCCGGCTCGTCAACCGTCCGCTGGTGTCGGTGCGATGGTCGGGCGATTCATATTTCTACGGACGGTGGGCGCA
>JBBSSC010000255.1:0-3850 GCA_038242465.1 Propionibacteriales bacterium
GACGGGCGCCGCGGCACTCGGCTGGGGGAGCGGCCCCATCAAGACCTCGATCGATGCTGCGCCGGGTACGACGAGGGCGCTGACCTCGTACTTCCGTCGCTCGTTCACGGTCCAGGGTGCATCCGCGCTGACATCGGCGAAGCTCACGACCCGGGCCGATGATGGCGTGGCGGTCTACGTCAACGGCACCGAGATCGGCCGGTCGAATCTCCCGGCAGGGAGTTTGACCGCAAGCACATATGCGCTCACGGCACCCAGCACGCCCTCGGCGATCGCGAGCCCAGTCGTGTGGGACATCCCGCTCAGCCTGCTGGTCGACGGCGAGAACAGCATCGCGGTCGAGGTGCACTCCAACTATCGGGCCACGCCCTCGTCCAGCATGGACCTGTCCCTCGTGGCGACCTCGTGACGACACTCGCCCACGAGCACGGCTTCCGAGCGGCCCATGCTGCGCTGGCGCGCGCGCAGAAGAACGGGGCGGGCGTGCCCTGGTATATGCGGGTCGTCAACCGCAGCCTCGGCCGGGTGCTCGCCGCGGCCGCGGCGCAGACCCGCGCGACGCCGGATCACCTGACCGCCGCGAGCTTTGTGGCGTTCTTGGGCGGCGCCGGTCTCATCGCAGCCGTCTCGCCCGGCATCGGGATGTCCATCGCCGCGATGCTGTTGCTGCAGCTCGGCTTTGCGCTCGACTCCGCTGATGGCCAGCTCGCCCGGCTCCGAGGCACCGGATCGCCTGCGGGGGAGTGGCTCGACCACGTCGTCGACGCGGCCCGGCACCTCCTGTTCCATCTTGCGGTCTTGATCGGGCTGTACCGTTTTACGGATGTATCGGACGCCGTTCTGCTGATCCCGTTGGCGTTCTCGCTCGCCTCAACTGTGCGGTTCTTCGCGCAGATCCTGGCCGAGCAGCTGGCCCGTCGCGATCCTTTGGCCGGCCCCGAGTCAGTGCCGCGCTTCGGCGTCTGGATCCAGGCGCCGGCTGATACGGGACTGCTCAATCTCGTGATCGTGCTGTGGGTGTGGACGACTCCGTTCCTCTGGGTCTACGGTGCGATAGCCGCCGCGAACGTCTTGCTGCTGGTCGCGACTGTGGTGCGACGGCATCGAGAGCTCTCGGCATTGCCCAAGGCAGTGTGATGGTCGGTACCGCCACCGTCAGGACGCCCGTTCCGCAGCAGGCGTCGGGTGATGAGGCACCAGGTGATCAGGCATCAGGTGATGATGCGCACGAGGCGCTGCCTGCGTGGCCGGTACTGGCGCTGCTGTGGGGCTTCCCCCTCTTCTGGTTCCTCGGCGCGACCGTCATCGCCGGCATCGGACTGACCGTCGTGATGCTGTCGTATCTCGCGCACTACAAGGCAGCGCGTCTGGTCCCCGGCGTCTACGCGTTCACGGCCTTCGTCCTGTGGGTCGTTCCGTGCGTCACGATGATCGACTCTGGTGGCCGTCTGCTGGGCTATGCGTACCGCTTCTCAATCCTTGTGATCGTCGGCACGGCGTTCGTCTACACGATCAGCGCAGGCTCCCGACTGGGCCGGCGGCAGATCATCAACGGCCTGACGTGGGTGTGGTTCTTCACGGTCATCGGCGGTATCGTCGCGCTGCTGATCCCCGAGGTGCGCCTATCGACCCCCGTCGGACTTCTGCTGCCGCACTCTCTGACGAGCAATGATTACGTCCACGATCTGTTCTTCCCACCCATGGCCGAGATCCAGCACCCGTACGGCTCGCCGACAGAGTTCATCCGCCCGGCCGCACCGTTTCCCTATGCCAACAGCTGGGGCGTCGCAATTCTTCTGCTGACGCCTGTCGCGGTGGCTTGCTTCCTGCAGTCGCGATCGCGCCTTCTGCGGTGCGCGCTCGTGATCGCGATGGCCGCCATGATCTTCCCTGCCATGGCGACGTCCAACCGCGGCATGTTCGCAGCGCTGGGGCTGGCCGCGATCTACGTCGTGGTCAGGCTTGCGATCCGCGATCGGGCAGCACCCGTGCTGGCGATCGCGGTCCTGGGTGTGGCGGGAGCCGTGGTCCTGATCACCAACGGCCTACTGACCCAGATCGCGACAAGGGAGCGATTCGGCGACTCCTCGGGCACCCGGTCCTCGTTGTACGGCGAGACGCTCGACCGAACGCTCGAGTCGCCGCTGCTGGGCCACGGTGCGCCACGCCCCTCGGTCTCGGAGCCGCTCATCGCCGCGGGCACGCAGGGATATGTCTGGATGCTGATGTTCAGCTTCGGCTTCGTGGGCCTTGCCCTGTTCCTGACTTTCCTGTGGGGGACGACGCTGCGCACGTGGCGCGCGCCCGGCGACATCGATGTCGTCCTGCACAGTGTCCTGGTCGTGGCGAGCCTCGTCATCGTGATCTACGGGCTCGACATCATGCAGCTGTTGTCGATCATGCTGGTGGCCGCTGTGCTGCTGCGGCGGCGCTATGGCATCGAGCCGGCGACGGCCAGTGGCTGAATCCCGTCCGCGGGGCATCGCTTGGGCCGGTGCCGTCAACCTCGTAGGCGGTGCGACCGGATCGGTCATCGGCCTCGTGCTCGCGGCGATCGTCGGACGCAGCCTCGGCACCGAGGGGGCAGGCACCTACTTCCTGGTCGTCGCGGTGTTCATGATCGTCTCGAATGTCGCCGAGCTCGGAGCCGATACGGGGCTCGTGCGCAACGTGTCGGCGGCGCGAGCCACCGGTCGCCTCCACGAGGTGCCGTACCTCGTGAAGATCTCGACCATGGCGGTGCTGCTCGGGGGCGTCGTGGTGGTGGCCCTCGCGACCGTCTGGGCGTGGATGGAGCCGGGCCGCCTGGCGGGCATGCCGCGGGCCTTCGTGATCGTTGCGTCGTTGATTGCAGTCGGATCGTCGATGATCGCGGTGATGCTCGCGGTCTCACGCGGATTCGGCGACGTCCTGGCCTACCCGCTGCTGCAGAACATCGCTCTGCCCCTGCTGCGGCTCGTCGGCGTGGGGGCGGTCGTGATCGCGGGCGGAGGTGTCCTGTCGGTGCTGACGGCGTGGCTGGCCCCGGTGCCATTCGTCTTGGTAGCCGCGTCGGGAGTCTCGCTGCTCATGATGTCCAGGCGGTGTGGACGGGTGCTCCCTGAGCCGGCACCGCGCGCCGAGCGGAAACGTGTGGCACGGGAGTTCTGGGCATTCAGCGCGACGCGGGGTGTGTCCTCGACGGTCGAGATCTTCCTGGAGTGGTTCGACGTTATCGTCGTAGGCGCCCTGACCTCTCCGGAGGAGGCCGGCATCTATGCCGTCGTGACGCGCTGCGCCCGCGCCGGCGAAGTCGTCCAGCAGGCTGCCCGGATCGCGGCCGGGCCGCAGATCAGCTCGGCGCTGGCGCGCGGCGCTGTCGGCGAAGCAAGGCAGATCTACGGCCTGGTGACCGCAGCGATGATCTGGCTCGCGTGGCCGTTCTTCATCGTTTTGGCGATTTTCGGCGATGCGATCCTGTCGATCTTCGGCCCTGGGTTCTCCGAGGGGGCGACCTCGTTGACGGTGCTGAGTCTCGCGATGGGACTGGCCACCGCGGCGGGCACGGTGCAGACGATACTGCTGATGGGCGGCCGCAGTGCGTGGCAGCTGGGCGACAAGTCGGCGGCCCTGGTTCTGAACGTCTCGCTCAACCTCGTGCTCGTGCCGCTGTGGGGCATCGAGGGCGCCGCGGTCTCCTGGGCCGTCACGATCGTTGCCGACACTCTGCTCGTGGTGTACCAGGTCCAGCATCTGATGGGGATGCCCCCGATCGGTCGGCAGCTATGGGTAGCGGCGGCGCTGTCGCTCGGCGTGGTGGGCTCGCTGGTGCTCGGCGCGCGGTGGGCGTTCGGCTCGTCCGTGCCGATCA
>JBBSSC010000256.1:0-3848 GCA_038242465.1 Propionibacteriales bacterium
AACTTCAGCGCCGGCGGGCCCATCGTATGGCCCGAGGTCTCGGCACTGCTGATGGTCCCCATCAGCGCTCATGCGCTGTTCGCCCGCCCGCTCGTCGTCTCGCCCGATTCGACGCTGGCGATCGAGGTCGTGGGCAAACACTCGACCGGTGTCCTGTGGTGCGATGGGCGGCGCGCGGCCGATCTGCCCGTCGGATCGCGCGTCGAGGTTGTCAAGGGGCACGAGACGGTGCGCCTTGCGCGTCTGCACGCGGGACCGTTCGCCGATCGCCTCGTGCGCAAGTTCGATCTGCCGGTGGCCGGCTGGCGCGGTGCTGCTCAGCGTCGTTGGGAAGCTGACGCCTGATGTGGCAGCATCTGCGCCTGTCATCGCTCGGCGTTATCGACTCTGCCGAGCTCGAGCTGGCCGAGGGCTTCACGGTCATTACCGGCGAGACAGGGGCGGGCAAGACCATGGTTGTGACGGCTCTTGGGCTGTTGCGCGGTGAACGTGCCGACGCAGGCCTGGTCCGCCGCGGCAGCGATCAGGCCCGCATCGAGGCGAGTATCGGCGTGCGTCCCGGCTCGTCGGCGATCTCGATCGTCGAGGAGGCCGGCGGACGCATCGACGACGATGTCGTGATCCTGGGGCGCGTTCTCTCGGCGCAGGGCCGCTCGCGTGCCGTGGCAGGAGGTGCCACAGTGCCCGCTGCGCTGCTCGCCGAGGTGACCGATGAGCTGGTCGCGGTGCACGGCCAATCCGATCAGCACCGGCTGTTGCGGGCCGCTGAGCAGCGCGCGGCGCTCGACCGCTTCGCCGGCGAGAAGTTCACCGCCGCCGCGCAGGCCTACACGCCGGTTCATGCGCGCTGGCGCACCGTCGAACGCACCCTCGATGAGCTGCGCACGCATGCCCAGGAGCGAGCCCGCGAGCTCGATGTGCTGCGCTTCGGTCTCGACGAGATCGCAGCCATCGAGCCGCAGGCAGGCGAGGACGAGTCGCTCAAGGCCGAGGAGAACAGGCTCGCCCACTCTGAGTCGCTCGCCCGGGCCGCCGACTCGGCGCACCGACTTCTCGTGGGTGACACCGAGCTGTCCGCGGCACGCACCTTGGTCGCCGATGCGTCGGGTGCGCTGCAAGAGGCTTCGGGCCACGATCCTGCCCTCGACGCGCTGACCGAACGCGTTCTCGAGGTCGGCATCCTGATTGACGAGGTCGGAGCCGAGCTCGGCAGCTATGTCGAGGGCATAGATCTTGACCCGGAGCGTCTCGCCACACTGCAAGAACGGCGTGCCGAGCTGGCTGGCCTGCAACGCAAGTACGGACCGACTCTCGACGACGTCCTGGCGTGGGTTGAGAAGAGCGGCGCACGGCTCGGCGAGCTCGGCAACGACGATGAGTCCGTTGCTGCGCTCGTGGCCGAGCAGGCAGAGCTGATCCCTGAGGTCAAGCGCCGTGCAGCGCAGCTGTCGAAGCTGCGACGTGAGGCTGCCGTCCGCCTGGGCGAGCTGGTCGATGCCGAATTGGCCCAGCTGTCGATGCCGTCGGCACATCTCGAGGTGGCAGTCACGACGTCCGTTGAGGCGGTGCCCGGGCCCCACGGGGTCGACGATGTCGAGCTTCTGTTCGCGGCCAACAGCGGGATGGGACCGCGGCCTCTCCATAAGGGCGCGAGCGGCGGCGAGCTATCGCGGCTCATGCTGGCTCTCGAGGTCGTGCTGGCAGACCGTACGACGGTCCCGACTTTGGTGTTCGACGAGGTCGATGCCGGTATCGGTGGCAAGGCAGCCGTCGAGGTCGGACGCCGACTGGCACGACTGGCCGCCCACGCACAGGTCATCGCGGTGACGCACCTGCCCCAGGTCGCAGCCTTCGCTGATCACCACTTCGTGGTGTCCAAGGACGATGACGGCAACGTCACGAGCAGCTCGGTCTCTCGCGTCGAGGAGACCGGACGTGTCGATGAACTGGCCCGCATGCTGGCCGGCCAGGAGGAGTCTGCGGCGGCGCAGGCCCATGCTCGCGAGCTGCTCGAGCTGGCCCGATCGACGACCTCACGAAGCTGAAATCCTGTCTTTCGGGCGACACGCCGACGCTGCGCACAAATGGGCCGCCTCCACCGGGAACCATGGGATGTGATGGTCACATGGAATCGCAAGACGCCCCCACCTCCGGACGCGAAGGGGATCGTCGGGGCGGTGAAGCTCGCGCGTCGTGACAGCGATGTCGCTGCGCTGCGTGTCGGCGATGTCGCTCTCGTCGCCCACCCCGATCTCAACGCGCGGCAGGCTCAGTCCCTGATCGACCGCAAGGTGTCAGCGGTCCTGAACTCGGCATCGTCGAGCTCGGGCCGGGTTCCGAACGTCGGCCCGCAGATGCTGTCGCGCGCCGGCATCGTCCTGGTCGACGTCACGACCGACGGCGTGTGGTCGCGGCTCAAGAACGGCGATGCGGTGCGCATCGATGCGGGGCAGGTCTTCCGCAACGAGATCCTGATCGCGACGGGCGTCGAGCTCGACGAGCACCGCACCGCGTCCGATCTACGAGCGGCCAAGGACGGCCTGGTCACCCGGCTCGACTCGCTCGCCACGAACGCCACGGCGCACATCCACCGCGAGCACGCTCTGCTCCTGGGCGGTGAGCGGGTTCCGCGCCTGCGTACCTCGCTGCGCGGCCGCCCTGTCGTGGTCGTGTCGCGTGCCTACGACGACGACGCCGACCTCAAGGCGCTGCGCCGCTACATCCGGCACAACGATCCCGTGCTGATCGGCGCGGGGCCTGGCGCCGATGTCATCCTGAAGGCCGGGCTGACTCCCGGCATCGTGGTCGGCGCGCTCGACCACATCTCCGATGCGGCCATCAAGGCATCCGGCGAGGTCGTGGTGACGACACCGTCCGGCACCGTCGAGGGCCCCGAACGGCTCGAGCGGCACGGCAAGCAGATCGTGACGTTCGTGTCGACCGGCTCCGACGACGACCTCGCGATCCTGCTCGCCGACATCAATGAGGCCGAGGTCATCGTCCACGTGGGCGCGCCGACCTCGCTCAACGAGCTGCTGGAGCAGCCCCCCGCCGAAGCCGCCCGCATGTTCGTCGCGCGTCTGCGCTCAGGGCCCAAGCTTGTCGACGCCAAGGCCGTCACACACTTCATCGCCCGGCGTCATGCCGTCTGGCCGCTCTTCATGCTGCTTATCGCCGGTGTGATCGCCGTTGCGGTCGCGGTCAGCATCACGCCCGTCGGCCAGGAATGGTTCGACTCATTGGGCGATCGCCTCGCCGAGCTCGGCACCTGGACCAAAGGACTCTTCACATGATCACGTTCCGCTACCACCTCGTCTCTGTGGCGGCGATCCTGATCGCACTCGCCGCGGGCATCGCGCTGGGCTCCGGCCCGCTCGACGAGACCAGCAGCACGTTGCGCGGCAGTAACGCTAGCGCCGAGATCGATCCTGCGGTGCAGTCCTTCGAGGACGGCTTCGCGGGACGCACGGCTCCGAGCCTGCTGACTGAACGCTTGAAGGGCCAGTCGGTCGTCGTGATGAGCGTCCCGGGCGCGAGCCCCAGCGAGGTCACAGGCGTCCTCAATGATCTGGAACTGGCAGGTGCCGAAGTGACCGGACACGTCGAGCTCACGGGCAAGATTCTCGACTCCGCGAGCCGGCAGTTCGCCGAGGGCGTGGCCCAGCAGTCTGCGGCCGACGTGCCCGCGGTCAGCGAAGCCAAGGACAGTTATACGCGCATCGGTGCGGCACTGGCTCGATCGTTCATGTCCGACAAGCCCGCTGCCGTCGATCCGACCGCCACGACGATCCGTTCGGCATTCGTCGAGGGTGGGTTGGTCGCGATGGCCACAGCCCCCGAGCGGCTCG
>JBBSSC010000257.1:0-3835 GCA_038242465.1 Propionibacteriales bacterium
AGCAGGAAGACGTCGGTCAGTGCCAGTTGCTCGGATACGTCGAACGCCATGATGTCGGTCGCGAGCTTGTCCTCGGCTGCGGTGGCAGCCGCACGGGTCAACTCAACGGCGCGATCGGTGGCAGTCATGTGAGTTCCAAAGTATTCATGAAGACAGGTCTTCGGTGGATGGCGCACGGTAGAGCCCGTGCTTGCCGATGTACTGGACGACGCCGTCGGGCACGAGGTACCAGACCGGTTCATCGCGTTCGACACGATGGCGGCAGTCGGTGGAGGAGATCGCGAGAGCCGGGATCTCAACCAGGGTGATGCGGTCCTTCGGCAGACCCTCAAGGGTCTCGGCGTCCATGTCGTGGCCAGGCCGGGTGACTCCCACGAACTGGGCAAGGTCGAACAGCTCATCGTGGTCTCGCCACGTCAGCAACGCCGTCAACGCGTCGGCACCAGTGATGAAGTACAGATCAGCATCGGGATGCAGCTCGGCGAGATCGTGCAGCGTGTCGATCGTGTAGGTAGGCCCGTGACGGTCGATGTCGACGCGGCTGACCTTGAACCGCGGATTGGCCGCGGTCGCGATGACCGTCATCAGATATCGGTCCTCGGCCGGCGAGACCTCGCGGTCGGCCTTCTGCCAGGGCTGTCCCGTTGGGACGAACACAACTTCGTCGAGGTTGAACCACGACTGCACCTCACTCGCGGCCACGAGGTGCCCGTGATGGATGGGGTCGAAGGTGCCACCCATGACGCCGACGCGCCGACGCCTGGTGCTCACGCGGGTCAGGAGTGCTCGCGGCCCTTGCCGAACGCCAACAGCCCGAGGACCAGGACGACCAGGATGACGAGTGCGATGGCACCGACGCCGTAGGGGTTGATGCCGATGTCACGCAGCTGGTGCTCGGACTCTTCTGCGGCGGTAGCGAGGAACGAATGCATGGCGTCAGGTTATCAGTGCGCCCCGGGCAGCGACGACGCGTCAGCGCACATGGCCGTCACCGACCACGACGTACGTCGTCGTGGTCATCTCGGTCAGGCCCATGGGACCGCGCGCGTGAAGCTTCTGAGTCGAGATGCCGATCTCAGCGCCGAAACCGAACTCGCCGCCGTCGGTGACCCTCGTCGACGCGTTGACCATGACCGCAGCCGAGTCGACGCCCATTGTGAAACGCGTCGATGCCGCCAGCGAGGACGTCACGATGGCCTCGGTGTGGCCCGACGAGAACGTCCGGATGTGAGCGATCGCCTCGTCGATCGACGGGACGACGCGGGCCGAGATGTCGTGCGACAGGTACTCCGCGGCGTAGTCCTCGTCGGTCGCCGGCACGACGGCCGCGTCGGCGGCACAGAACGTCTCGTCGCCATGGATCGTGACACCCGCCTCGTGCAGTGCTGCGACAACTCGAGGAACGAACGCTTCGGCTACGTCTTGGTGCACCAGCAGTGACTCGGCCGCATTGCACACGCTGGTGCGGTGCGTCTTGGCGTTGAGGACGATGTCGAGCGCCATGTCCAGATCGGCGTCGGCGTCGACATAGACGTGGCAGTTGCCGACGCCGGTCTCGATGACGGGTACGGTCGACTGCTCGACGACGGCCTGAATGAGCCCCGCTCCTCCACGCGGGATGACGAGGTCGACCAGGCCACGGGCCTGCATCAGATGGGTCGCGGAAGACCGGTCGCCCGCAGACACCTGCTGGATCGCATCGGCAGGCAGGCCGGATGCCACCAGGGCATCGCGCATCACAGCGATGATCGCCGCATTCGACGCCGCGGCGGAGGACGAGCCGCGCAGCAGCACCGCGCTGCCGGCTTTGAGACAGATCGCGGCGGCATCGGCTGTGACGTTGGGGCGACCTTCGTAAATCATCCCGATGACACCCATCGGCACGCGGATCTGCTGCATGCGCAGGCCATTGGGCAGTGTCGAGCCACGCACGATCTCGCCGACGGGATCGGGCAGTACAGCGATGTCACGCACTCCCCGGGCGAATGCCGCGACACGATCGGCGTCGAGGCGCAGACGGTCGATGACGTTCTCGGGAGTGCCTGCCGCGTGTGCGGCGTCGACGTCGACGTCGTTCGCGTCGACGATTGCCGGCGTCGCTGCTATCAAGGCATCGGCCATCGCCAAGAGCGCTGCGTCCTTGTCGGCTCGCGTCGTCACCGCGAGAGTCGCCGCCGCGGTCCGCGCCGCTCGGGCCGCAGCGTGCACCTGTTCCTTCATGCCATCGGTCATGTCTCGAACTCTAGTCCGCAGCTCAGGACTGCGATCAGACCAGCATCAGGTCGTCGCGGTGGACGACTTCGCGCTCGTACTCGGCGCCCAGTGCGGCCGCGAGCTCATGCGTCGTGCGACCCATCAGATCGGGTAGCTCAACGCTGTCGTAGTTGACGATGCCGCGCGCAATCACCACACCATCGGGCCCCAGCAGGTCGATGGGGTCGCCGGCCGCGAATGTGCCGCTGACGGACGTGATGCCGGCGGGCAGCAGGGATGCCTTGCGCAGCGTCAGCGCCCGCACCGCGCCGGCGTCGAGGTGGACCCCGCCCTTGGTGTCGCTCGCATGGGCCAACCACAGCAGGCGGGTCGAGCGACGTCGTCCGGTGGGATGGAACAGGGTGCCGATGCGCTGGCCCTCGAGCGCCGCGGCGGCGCCGCTAGCCGAGGTCAGCAGCACGGGGATGCCCGCTCCCGTCGCGATACGCGCGGCCTCCACCTTGGTGACCATGCCGCCCGTGCCGATCGACGTCGCGCTGGGCCGGACAATATCGAGCGCCGCCAGATCGGCCTCTCCGCGCACCTCTGGGACGATCCGCGAACCAGCGACCGAAGGATCGCCGTCGTAGAGGCCATCGACATCGGACAGCAGCACGAGACGGTCGGCATGTACGAGGTGCGAGACGAGGGCCGCGAGGCGGTCGTTGTCGCCGAAGCGGATCTCGCTGGTCGCGACAGTATCGTTCTCATTGACGATCGGTACCACGCCGAGCTCGAGCAGTCGGGCGAAGGTCTGGAATGCATTGCGATAGTGACTGCGCCGCGTGACGTCATCGGCGGTCAGCAGAACCTGCCCGACGACGAGGTCGTGGCTGGAGAACCGCTCTGCATAACGCGCGATCAAGGCACCCTGTCCTACGCTGGCCGCGGCCTGTTGGGTCGCCAGGTCGCGGGGACGTCGCGGCAGCCCGAGCGGGGCCAGACCGGCCGCGATCGCACCCGAGCTGACCAGCACGATCTCGTCGCCTCGCGAGCGGGCCGCGGCGACCGCGTCGACCAACGCATCGACGCGATCGCCGTCGAGGCCCCCCGCCGCCGAACTGAGCGACGAGGAACCGACCTTGACGACGATGCGGGCCATCAGCGCGGCTGCTCGTCGCCCGTGTCACCGTCCAGCGCGTCGCCGGAACCGGCTGCTTCGTCGTCTTCGTCGTCGAAGCTCCAGTCGGCCGGACGAATGTCGCCACGCCCCTCACGTTCTTCGCGCTTCTCGATCTCGAAGGCGCGGCGGGCGGCCAGCTCCTCGCGGCGTTGCACGTTGGTGCGGCGGTCGGACTGGTCGATACGCAGATCCTCGCCACGGCGGCCGAGGACCTCGGCACCGGCGGAGACCTGCGGATCGAAGTCGAACACCACAGCGTCGGCCTCGTCGCCGATGACAACATCGTCGCCGGCCTTGGCGCCGAGCTTGAGCAGCTCGTCCTCGACACCGAGCCGGTTGAGCCGGTCGGCGAGGAAGCCTACGGCCTCGTCATTGGAGAAGTCGGTCTGACGCACCCAGCGCTTGGGCTTCTCGCCTCGGACGATCCACTGGGCATTGACCTGGGTGATGACGAACTCG
>JBBSSC010000258.1:0-3831 GCA_038242465.1 Propionibacteriales bacterium
CTGCGAGATCGTCCTCGCGGCGATCCCGGTGCACTCGCGCGAGCCGCACCGCTACCTGACCAAGATCGGCTTCACCCAGGTCGCGGTGCTGCGGGCTATCCAGGCCAGCAAGCTTCGCTCACGTCTGACGACCAAGGCGACAAACTCTCGCGACACCGGCAAGCTCATCGCGGTGCGACGGACATTGCGGCGTCGCCAAGGCGAGGCTCGCTCGATCCGCCCCCGCGGGTAGAGAAGTCGTCGGTGGCGGCGACTAGAGTCGCATCCGTGGACCGCCTCCTTTTGATCGACGGCCATTCGGTCGCTTACCGTGCTTTCTTCGCCCTACCGGTGGAGAACTTCTCAACGACGACCGGGCAAAGCACCAATGCGGTGTTCGGCTTCACGTCGATGCTCATCAACGTCCTGCGCGACGAGAAGCCGACGCATGTCGCCGTCGCCTTCGACGTCTCGCGTCAGACATTCCGGCTTGAGCAGTATCCCGAGTACAAAGGCAACCGGTCCAAGTCGCCGCCGGAGTTCAGCGGCCAGATCCCGCTGATCAAACAGGTCCTCGAGGCGATGCACATCCAGTCCTTCGAGAAGGACGGCTTCGAGGCCGATGACATCATCGGCACGCTGGCGACGAGGGCCGAGTCGGTCGGTATGGATGTCCTGATCTGCACGGGCGACCGCGATGCCTTCCAGCTCGTGACCGACAAGACCACGGTGCTGTATCCCCGCAAGGGCATGTCCGATCTGGCCCGCATGACGCCGGCCGCCGTCGAAGAGAAGTACGGCGTCATGCCGGCGTTCTATCCCGATATCGCCGCGATGGTCGGCGAAACTAGCGACAATCTGCCGGGCGTACCCGGCGTCGGCCCCAAGACGGCAGCCAAGTGGCTGGGCCAGTTCGGCTCGCTCGACGAGATCATCGCGAAGGTCGACCAGATCCCCGGCAAGGCGGGGGAGTCCATGCGGGCCCACCTCGACGATGTCATCCGCAACCGCAGCATCAATGCACTGATCCGCGATCTCGACCTGCCCGCCGGCCCCGCCGAGCTCGCCTTCGACACGGTGTGGGACCGCGAAGCCATCCACACGGTCTTCGACGCGCTGGAGTTCAATGCGCTGCGCATCCGGCTGTTCGAGGCGTTCGGCGATGTCGAGCAGCAGGCCGACGAGGGCTTCGATCTCGACGGTGTGACTCTTCAGCCGGACGCCGTCGCGGCCTGGCTCACGACGCACGCTGCATCCGGATCACGGCTGGGCCTGCATGTGCAGGGTTCGTGGGGGCGGGGCACCGGCTCCGTCGTCGCGCTCGCCATCGCAACCCAAGAGGCCGCGGCCTGGATCAACGTCGACGACATCACGGTCGACGACGATGCGGCCATCGCGTCGTGGCTGGCCGATGTCGAACGTCCCAAGGTGCTGCACGACGCCAAGGGTCCGATCCTCGCCCTCGAGGCCAGGGGATGGCCCATCGCGGGGGTTGTCGCCGACACCGCGCTGTCGGCCTATGTGGTCAAGCCGGATCAGCGCTCGTACGACCTCGGCGATCTGTCGGTGCGTTATCTCAAACGCGAGTTGCGCGACGAGTCCGACAACGCCGGCCAGCTGACGCTCGACACCGACACCGCAGGTGCCGAGTCGGGCATGCTGCGGGCTAGGGCAACGCTCGATCTCGCCGAGGCTCTCGACGCCGAGGTCGATCAGCACGGTGGTACCGCGTTGATCAGCGATGTCGAGCTGCCTCTCGTGGCGACACTTGCGCGCATGGAGCGCACCGGCATCGCGATCGACGACGCTCATCTAATCGAGCTCGAGTCGGAGTTCGCGGCGAGGGCTCAGAACGCGGCGACCGAGGCATATGCGGCGATCGGCGGCAAAGAGATCAACCTCGGCTCGCCCAAGCAGCTGCAGGTCGTGCTGTTCGAAGAGCTCGACATGCCCAAGACCAAGAAGACCAAGACGGGCTACACGACCGACGCCGACGCACTGCAGCAGCTGTACGCCAAGACGGGCCATCCGTTCTTGCAGCACCTGCTCGACCACCGCGACGTCACCCGGTTGCGGCAGACCGTCGAGGGGCTGCGCAAGTCGATCTCCGACGACGGCCGCATCCACACGACGTACGCGCAGACCATCGCGGCGACGGGCCGGCTCAGCTCGAATGACCCCAATCTGCAGAACATCCCGATTCGCACGGCATCGGGCCGGCGCATCCGCGAGGCCTTCTGCGTGGGCGAGGGCTTCGAGACCCTCGTGACGGCCGACTACAGCCAGATCGAGATGCGCATCATGGCGCACCTGTCCGAAGATGCCGATCTGATCGCCGCGTTCAACTCGGGCGAGGACTTCCACACGGTCATGGCAGCGAAGGTCTTCTCGAGAGATCCCGCCGATATCGACACTGAGCTGCGCGCCCGCATCAAGGCCATGAACTACGGGCTCGCGTATGGCTTGTCGGCGTACGGCCTCAGCCAGCAGCTCAGCATCTCGCCCGGCGAGGCGCAGGGCCTGATGGATGACTACTTCGAGCGTTTTGGGGGAGTGCGCGACTATCTGCGCAGCCTGGTCGACGAGGCTCGGCAGACTGGCTTCACCGAGACCATCATGGGCCGGCGTCGCTACCTGCCCGATCTTCAAAGCGATAACCGGCAGCGTCGCGAAATGGCCGAGCGGATGGCGCTCAACGCCCCGATCCAGGGCTCGGCCGCCGACATCATCAAGGTCGCGATGCTGAATGTCGAGCGCGCCCTCGCCGAGGCCAAGTTGGCGTCGCGCATGCTCCTGCAGGTGCACGATGAGCTTGTGTTGGAGGTCGCCCCCAACGAGCAGGAGCAGGTTGTCGATCTGCTCAAGGTGCAGATGGCCAATGCGGCCAAGCTCGACGTGCCGCTCGACGTCTCGGTCGGCATAGGTCGCACCTGGCACGACGCCGGCCACTAGGCGCCGTTCGAGGCGGCTGGGTGGTCAGGCGTCCTGGCGTGCCAGGGCGACGAAGACTGCCGACGAGATGGCCGCGAAGGCGAGCCCGAACAGCAGCAGCCCGCCTGCCGCGGCGTACAGCGCGACGGTGACGAACAGCATGATCTGCACGACAAGACGGGTCGGGTTGTCGAGGCGTCGCATCGATGTCGGGGCCATCCATTGAGCCCAGATGCCGACCGCAACGAAGGCCAGGAAGACGCCGATGGCCCACCCCTGCCAGCCGTCGGCGAAGCCGTGACCCGCGAACACGAGCAGCACGACCATCGCGATCTCGCACAAGAATGCGATCGCGTCGAGGGGGCCGAGGTCTTCGGGCTTTTGGGGAGGCATGCGCCCAACCTATCGACTGCCACTTTCACGACCTGACCGAGTCACCGCGGCTCCCGCTCCCGAGTCGCCGTTTACCACGCTGGCACGGGGTCCTCATTCCAGGCGTGGGAAATTTCCCGCGCCCGGAGAGAGTTTCCCGTGCCAGCGTGGTAAGCCGTCAGAACGGCTAGACCGACTGAACGCGCTTGAGGATGCTCTCGGCGAGCTCGGTAGGTCGCTCATCGGGCAGCCAGTGCGAGGCTCCCTCGTAGACCTCAAGCTCGTAGGGTCCGCGCATGAACTGAGGGGTCAGCTCGGCGCCGCGGCGCACGAGTGCGGTGTCGTGATCGCTCCATACATACGTGGTCGGCACCGAGATCTTGCGTCCGAACTCGCCTGGAGAAAGGAATGCTGAGCGGTAGTATCCGAGGCCTCCGCGCAGCGCTCCGTCGGCGACGATCTCGGCACGGAACGTCTCGATCATCGGTCGGGTCATGCCAGCGGCCCGCAGCATCTTCTCGCCGAAGCCACCCCTGCGGCTCAGCATCC
>JBBSSC010000259.1:0-3825 GCA_038242465.1 Propionibacteriales bacterium
AAATCTTTTTCATTCGCTTGCATTTCAAAAGTAACCGCTTTGTTGTATACTTTATCAGTAGTTGCTTCAGAAGCTTCAACTCTTCTAGCAATCGTTGCTAAACGAACACCGTCTTGCTTGTCCGTGATGTTGATGATGTGGGGCAGCAGCCCGCCCTCGGCATCGAAAAGCTGGCAGAAGAGCTGGGACTCCGAGAACCCCCACGGACCTTTGACGGAGCGCCAGTGCCGCTCCAGATCGTGGAGCGAACGCACGGGAAGCGTCTCGTTCGGGGGTCGAAGTGGCGGGGTGTCGTCAGTCATGGCCCCACCATGTCCCCCACACCCGTAGGAGGTCGAGCAGACCGTCCACAGCCTCCGAGCTCAGGTCAAGGCCGCGATAAGCTGGTCCTTTCGCATGCTGGAGTAGCCAGAAACGCCCTTCTCGCGCGCCTCGGCCCGCAGCTGAGCCACCGTGAGTCCTGCCGTGGGCACCTCCTCAGCAGGGACGACGCCGACGACCGGCTTCGGCTCGTCGTGCTCCGCGATCGTCGCTCGGGACTTCTTGCTCTTCTTGACTTTCGTCGCCGCGCCGGCGCGGAGCTTCTTGACCTCGGTCTTGAAACCGTCCGCCCTCTTCTCTGCCTTCGCGACGCTCTTCTCCAGCAGTCGCACCGTCGCCTTGAGCTTCTTGATGCTGGCTCGAGCGGAAATAAGCTCGGTGTTGGCTTCGGTCGTCTTCTTGCTCGACTTCGGCGGCTTGGGACGCTTGATCTTCTTGGTGGATGTGCTCTTCGCGGCCATGACTCTCCTTTGCGGTGACATCGGTGAGCACTGATGCTGCCACTCCTCGGTGAACGGAGCCCGTCGAACACCAGCTCTAGAACAGGCCGGGACGCTCGAGATCGAGAAGCGTCTTCTTGCGGTCGAGCCCGCCCGCGTAGCCCGTGAGTGAGTCGTTGGCCCCGATGACACGGTGGCACGGCACCACGATCGGGATCGGATTCGCCCCATTCGCCGCGCCCACCGCACGGGAGATGCCGGGCTCGTAGCCCAGCCTCCGGGCGATGTCGCCGTAGCTCGCGGTCTCGCCGTACGGAATGTGCTGGAGCTCGGCCCACACCTTCTTCTGGAACTCGGTGCCGTCATTGGCCAGGGGCAGATCGAACTCCTCCCGCTCCCCCGCGAAGTACTCCGTGAGCTGCTCCTGCGCCTGATCGAGCAGTGCATCGGGCCGGCGCTGGCGGCGCGGCTCGCCGGCACCGAAGTCGATTGCGGTCACGAGCCCCGCTGAGGCGCGGATACGCAGGCTCCCGATCGGTGAGTCCATCCAACGTGCGGTCATGCCTGTCCTTGTCATGGGAGTGTCCTTTCGAAGGCCGAGGTCGCACGCCACAGGTGCATCCCGGCGTAGGAGCGCCAGGGGCGCCACTGTTCTGTGTCGGTCGTGGTGATGCCACGCCGTTCGAGCTCGCGGCGAAGGACAAGATCCGTCGTGAGTAGGACGTCGGGGTGCGATAACCCGCGCATGACGATGTAGTCGGCGGTCCACGGACCGATGCCTCGCATGGCCAGCAGCTGCTCACGCACCGCCTCGCGATCGCCGCCCGGATCAAGCTCGAGCTTTCCGTCGGCGATGGCCTGTGCCAGGTCGATGATCGTGCGCGCCCGGGCCTGCGGCATGCCCATCGCGCTCGCGTCAGCATCGACGAATGCCTCGGGCGGCGGGAAGGCGTGGGTCAGGCCGAATAGTGCTGCGAGCTCGAACTCGACCGGCGTGCCTCGCGTGGGTATGTGTCGGCCCAGGACCGTGTTGGCCCCCGCGACAGAGACTTGTTGGCCGACGATCGTGCGAACCGCCAGCTCGAATCCGTCGACGTGGGCCGGCACTCGGAGACCCGGCGCGGCCGCGACCAGATCGCGGAGTGCGTCGTCAGCTCCGAGCACCGTGTCGATCGCAACCGGATCGGCGTCGAGGTCAAGCATGCGCCGGGCCCGGCCGATCGCGATGGCCGTATCGCGCAGATCGGCGAGCTCCAGCTCGCAGGCAACGTGATCGTCGTGCAGCGTCAGCGCTGCCACCCCGAGCCCGTGCGGCAGGCGCAGGACGCGCGCATACGTCCGCCCCCGAACAGCCTCGACGCCGGGCAAGACGTGCGCGGCCAAGAAGTCGAGCAGCGCGGCGGCATGGAAGGGCTGGCGCACGGCGAGTCGCACCGTGATGCGTCCGGTCGGGACGCCCCGTCGCCTGCCGCGCATCTGGGTCGGCGTAAGGGCGTAGGTGTGACGCACCGAGTCGTTGAACTGGCGGATCGACGAGAATCCGGCCGCGAAGGCGATATCGGCCATCGGCATGTCGGTCGTCTCGATCAGCACCCGAGCCGCGTGGGCGCGGTTGCTGCGGGCGAGCGCGAGCGGGCCCGCTCCGAGCTCTTGGGTCAGCATGCGGGTGACGTGCCGCTGGCTGTAGCCGAGACGGCACGCCAGGCCCTCGACGCCCTCGCGCTCGACGATGCCGTCGCCGATCAAACGCATCGCCCGGCCGATCGCATCCGCCCGGACATCCCACTCCGGCGAGCCCGGTGTGGTGTCGGGACGGCAGCGGCGGCACGCCCGAAGCCCCGCGTCCTGCGCCGCCGCGGCTGTCGCGAAGAACGTCACATTCTGGGGCTTGGGCGTGACGGCAGGACAGGACGGACGACAGTAGATACCGGTCGTTCGCACCCCGGTGTAGAAGACTCCGTCGAAGCGGGCATCGCGGGACTGGACGGCCCGGTAACAGCGCTCGTGATCGGTGAACATGTCTCCATCATGGTCGCCGCCACCGACGGTTGCTAGCGGTTAACGGACATGACCGTCGTGCCATCTGCGGCCGACAACAGACCGCCGGCTTCCCCTCCTTGGGTCTGGATCAGCCGATGAGTTGGATGACCGATGTGGTCATGAGACTTCCGAGCACGTGAGAGTGCCGGCCCCGGGAGCCGGCTGATCTTGACGTCCCACGGCGACGAGGTAGAGCTTCGGTATCGCCGCGCCGAAATACACGCCCGCGAGGACGGTAAGCGCGATAGTCGCCGCTACGACAGCGATCCAGTTGATCTGCGAGATGACGTCGAACAAGCTTTTGATTTCTCCCTGCTTGGCGAATGGTGACTTCCCGGTCACTGACCGTCACCGCGGTCCAGCGTCCGTCCATCAGGCCGGATGCGCAGGTCGACGGCGGCGTGCTCGCGACGCTCGGTGCCACGATCCCTGCCCGTGAGACCCTGCGATTCGACTACGTCACCGGTGACGACCACGCCGCGGCAGCTGCTCGTCGTGCCGAACCGCACCACCTCGTCACCTGGGGTCGGCGCTGGTACCTCGTGGGCGTGGGATGTCGACCGCGACGACTGGCGTACATTTCGCGCCGACCGCATCACTCCGCACACTCCCAACGGGCCCCGTTTCATCCCGAGGTAGCTCCCGGTGATGACCTCGCGACATTCGTCACGAGGACGTTCCGCGGCGGCGCCGACGCCAGCGGGGCCTGGCCGTGCCGTGGTGAGGTCGTCCTCGACCTGCTCGCAGCGGAGGTGGCGACCTACACGCCGGACGGGATCGTCGAACCGTTCGGCCCTGACCGCTGCCGCCTGACCCAGGAATCGTGGTCGTGGGTGAGCCTCGCGGCCTCCATCGGCCGGTTCGACGCCGACATCGAGGTCATCGGCCCCGATGAGCTCAGGGACGCCTTCGCAACGCTGGGGCGCACTCTGTCGACGCTGGTTCGGTGCCGTGAAGACAGCAGATTAGTGTCTCGGCGGCCGGTTACGATGCCATCCATGCGAATGCGAACTGTTGTTTCGGA
>JBBSSC010000260.1:0-3817 GCA_038242465.1 Propionibacteriales bacterium
AGATGGCCGTGCACCTGCCGTTGAGCGCTGAGGCCCAGGCCGAAGCACGCATCCTGATGCTGTCGACGAACAACATCCTGAAGCCGTCGGATGGTCGCCCCGTGACCATGCCTACGCAGGACATGATCATCGGTCTGTACTTCCTGACGCTCGAGCGTTCGGGTCACATCGGCGAGGGTCGTGCGTTCAGCTCGGTCTCCGAGGCGATGATGGCTTTCGAGCGTCTCGAGATCACGCTGCAGAGCCACGTCAAGATCCGCATCGAGGGCGAGATCCTCGAGACGACCCTGGGTCGTGCGATCTTCAACGAGGCACTGCCGGACGACTACCCGTATGTCAACGAGCAGATCGGCAAGTCGCAGCTCGGCGTCATCGTCAACGATCTGGCCGAGCGCTACTCCAAGGTCGACGTCGCCAACGCGCTCGACAACCTCAAGGACACCGGCTTCCACTGGGGCACCCGCTCCGGTGTGACGGTCTCCATCGAGGACGTCGTCACGCCTCCGCGCAAGCAGGAGATCCTGTCGGGCTACGAGACGCAGGCGGCCAAGGTCCAGACCCAGTTCGATCGTGGTCTGATCACCGAGGACGAGCGTCGCCAGGAGCTCATCGAGATCTGGACGCAGGCAACCGCCGATGTCACCGAGGAGATGCTCAAGGGCTTCACCGAGGACAACCCGATCTGGATGATGGTCGATTCCGGTGCACGAGGCAACATGATGCAGGTGCGTCAGATTGCCGGCATGCGTGGACTCGTTGCCAACCCGAAGGGTGAGATCATTCCTCGCCCCATCAAGGCCAACTTCCGTGAGGGTCTGTCCGTCGTCGAGTACTTCATCGCGACGCACGGCGCTCGTAAGGGTCTGGCCGACACGGCGCTTCGTACCGCCGACTCGGGTTACCTGACGCGTCGACTCGTCGACGTCAGCCAGGACGTCATCATCCGTGAAGAGGACTGTGGCACCGAGCGCGGACTCAAGCAGGTCATCGCGACGAAGCTGGACGACGGCCGCCTGGTCGCCGCCGAGAACGTCGAGACGGCTGCGTACTCACGTACGGCCGCCACCGATGTCACCAATGCTGCCGGCGATCTGCTGATCGCTGCCGGCGGTGAGCTCGGCGACGTCGAGATCGCCCGCCTCATCGGCGAAGGTGTCGAGGAGATCAAGGTCCGCACGGTCCTCACGTGTGAGGCTAAGGCCGGTACGTGCGCCAAGTGCTATGGCCGTTCGCTCGCGACCGGCAAGCTCGTCGACATCGGTGAGGCTGTCGGCACCATCGCGGCCCAGTCGATCGGTGAGCCCGGAACTCAGCTGACGATGCGTACCTTCCACACCGGTGGTGTGGCTGGTGACGACATCACGCACGGTCTGCCGCGCGTCGTCGAGCTGTTCGAGGCACGTCAGCCCAAGGGCAAGGCTCCCATCACGGAGTCTGCTGGCCGCGTCGTCATCGACGACTCGGACAAGACCCGCAAGCTCGTCGTGACCCCGGACGATGGTTCGGAGCCGCTCGAGTACCCCGTCACCAAGCGTGCGCGCCTGCTCATTGCAGACGGCGATCACGTCGAGGTCGGACAGATGCTGACGCACGGCACGCCAGATCCGCAGGAAGTTCTGCGTATCCTCGGTGTTCGCCGTGCACAGGAGCACCTGGTCGATCAGGTCCAGGAGGTCTACCGCTCGCAGGGTGTGGCCATCCACGACAAGCACATCGAGATCATCGTTCGTCAGATGCTGCGTCGGGTCACGGTCATCGAGCAGGGCGACGCCAAGCTCATCCCCGGCGATCTGGTCGATCGGGCCAAGTTCGAGGAAGAGAACCGTCGCGTCGTCGCTGAGGGTGGCACTCCCGCCTCCGGTCGTCCGGTCCTGATGGGTATCACGAAGGCCTCGCTGGCCGTCGAGTCGTGGCTGTCGGCCGCCTCCTTCCAGGAGACGACCCGCGTCCTCACCGACGCCGCCATCCACGGCAAGTCGGATGCGCTGCGTGGCCTGAAGGAGAACATCATCATCGGAAAGCTCATCCCGGCGGGTACCGGTCTCGACCGTTACCGCAACATCCGGGTCGAGCCCACCGACGAGGCCCGTCAGGCCGCCTACGCCGTCACCGGCTATGGCGACTACGACTACGGCTTCGGCTCGCCGGATGCCTCGGCGGTGCAGGTCGATGACTTCGACTTCACGTCGTACGAGAAGTAGCCAGCAGCTCAGCTTCACGGCTTGACGACAAGCCCCCCGCCCCGTCCAGGGTCGGGGGGCTTGTTGCATCTCGGTCGCGGTCGACTATTGCCATATATCGACCTGTGGGCAGAGCATCGTCGCATGACGATGATAAAGGCCACGGGCGATGTTGGGTCTCACGAGATCCCAGCGCTGACAGGTGCAGCCTGCTTGTTCAACGGATTCGGCGATAGATCACGACTGGCGATCGTGCAGCACCTGCTGTCGGGCGAGCATCGGGTTGTCGACCTGACGGGACACCTCGGCCTGGCCCAGTCGACCGTCAGCAAGCACCTCGCGTGCCTGTTCGACTGCGGCATCGTGCAGGTCCGTACGCAGGGCCGGGCGTCGGTGTACTCGCTTGCCCATCCCGAAGCGACGCTGGACCTGTTGTCGGCCGCCGAGAGGATGCTCGCCCTCACGGGCGACTCCGTCACGCTGTGCCCCACCTACGGCACCGAACAAGGGAGCAGCCGATGACGACCCACGTGCACGATGTGCAGGTCGGGGCAGACGAGCGCATCCGGCTCGGCCGTCGTGCTCGTCTACTGGCAGGCATCTCGGTCACGTACAACCTCGTCGAGGCCGTCATCGCCATCACCGCAGGGGTTATCGCAGGATCTGTCGCGCTGATCGGATTCGGCCTGGATTCCGTCGTCGAGGTATCCAGCGGTCTCATCATCCTGTGGCAGTTCGCCCACCGGGTGCCCGAAACCCGCGAACGCCTGGCGCTGCGGCTCATGGCGTTCTCCTTCTTCGCACTTGCCGCCTACGTTGGCGTGGAGTCCGTCCGAGCGCTTGTCGGGGGGCATGAGCCCGATCCATCGACAGTCGGCATCGTCCTGGCGGCCGTCTCGCTGCTCGTGATGCCATTCCTGTCGTGGGCGCAGCGTCGTACCGGCCGGGCGCTCGGGTCGAATGCCGTGATCGCCGACTCGACACAGACATTGCTGTGCACCTATCTGTCGGCAGTGCTGCTGGCGGGGCTGCTGCTCAATGCGTCCGTCGGCTGGTCGTGGGCAGATCCCGTGGCGGGCCTCGTCATCGCTGTCGTCGCGGTTCGCGAGGGCATCCAGGCATGGCGCGGTGAGGGCTGCTGCGGCCCAACCTCGTCGACCTGTGCGGCATCCGACGAGGTCGTCGCCGGCGCTGTCCCCGTTGACCTCGGAAGGCGCGAGTCGTGAACGCGGCGGCGTTGGCGCTGTTCGGGGTCTACCTGGGCACGGGCTTCGTCCTGCGGTCCTGGCTGCAATGGCGCGCGACGGGTGACGCGGGCTTTCGTGGCATCTCGGGATCTCCGGTGAGCCCGGAGTGGGCTGCCGGCATCCTGTTCGTGCTGGCGATCGTGGCGGGCATTCTCGGCCCGATCAGCGCGTTGGCGGGGCTCGGCCCGATCGTGGGCCTCGATCATCCGGCTGTCGCCTGGGCCGGCGTCGTGATTGCGGTGGCGGGGATCGCCGCAACGCTGCGGACGCAGCTCGACATGGGTGCCAGCTGGCGCATCGGCGTCGAGGCGGATGAACGAACCGCTTTGGTCACGAACGGCTCATTCAGGTGGGTGCGCAATCCCATCTTCACCGCGATGGCCGCCACGA
>JBBSSC010000261.1:0-3812 GCA_038242465.1 Propionibacteriales bacterium
CATCCAGGAGTTCATGATCGCGCCGATCGGTGCGGCCACGTTCTCCGAGGCGTTGCAGCAGGGCGCTGAGGTCTACCACGCGCTCAAGTCGGTGCTCAACGAGCGCGGGCTCTCGACGGGTCTGGGCGATGAGGGCGGCTTCGCGCCGAACCTCGACTCCAACCGTGCCGCTCTCGAGCTCATCTCTGTGGCGGTCGAGAAGGCCGGATTCAAGGTCGGCACCGACATCGCGTTCGCGCTCGACGTCGCGGCCTCGGAGTTCTTCACCGACGGCTCGTACTCCTTCGAGGGCCAGCAGAAGTCGGCCGAGGAGATGTCGGCCTACTACGCCCAGCTCGCTGCCGACTTCCCGATCGTCTCGATCGAGGATCCGCTCGACGAAGACGACTGGGCCGGCTGGTCGACGCTGACCGAGACGATCGGCGACGCGGTGCAGATCGTCGGCGACGATCTGTTCGTCACCAACGTCGAGCGCCTGACGCGCGGCATCGAAGAGGGCGCGGCCAACGCTCTGCTCGTCAAGGTCAACCAGATCGGCTCGCTGACCGAGACCCTCGACTCCGTCGAGCTCGCACATCGCCACGGCTTCGCCTGCATGATGAGCCACCGCTCGGGCGAGACCGAGGACACCACGATCGCCGACCTCGCGGTCGCGACCAATTGTGGCCAGATCAAAACCGGCGCCCCGGCCCGCTCCGATCGCGTCGCGAAGTACAACCAGTTGCTGCGCATCGAGGAGCTCCTCGGTGTGTCGGCCAGCTACGCCGGTGCTTCGGCCTTCCCCCGGCTGGTGCTCTGATCCATGGCAGCACGCTCACCTCGCGGCCCCGGACGGCCGTCTCCTGCTGGCAGGACGCGTGGGGGAAGCCCCGCGCGTAGCAGGCCGTCCGGGCAGCGGGGTGGGCGTCAGAGCCCCCGGGGCGCGCCGCCGGCCAAGGCGGCGTCCGCAGGCTCAGGGCCGCGGCTGACGGGACGCGCGATCGTCCTGCTCGCGGTCGTCCTGCTGCTGCTGGCGTCGTACACGTCGACGCTGCACGCGTGGTGGCAGCAGCGATCCGATATCCAGTCGACGAGGGCCGAGATCGAGACGCGCAAGCAGGCGATCGTCGACCTCGAGGACCAGATGGACCGGTGGGACGATCCGGCCTACGTCAAGCAGCAGGCCAAGGAGCGCTTTGGCTGGGTTTCTGTCGGCGAGGTCGGTTACCGCGTGCTCGGCAGCGACGGCACGATGCAGGGCGCCGACGTCCCGACCCTCGACTCACCCACGCAGGCCGCATCGCCGCAGTGGTACGACAAGCTCTGGGGCAGCGTGAAGGAGGCCGGCAAAGAGCCGGCTCCCGCCCCGACGACCGACCCCGATCCAGACAAGGTGCTGAAGAAACAGTGACTGTCGACCAAGCCGACCTCGACGCGGTCGCCGACCAGCTCGGACGGCCGCCTCGCGGCATCCTCGAAGTGATGTCGCGCTGCCCCTCGGGACACCCCAATGTGGTCAAGACCGAGCCCCGACTCGATGACGGCACGCCGTTCCCGACAATGTTCTATCTGACCTGCCCCCGTCTCGCGGGCGAGATCGGTACGCTCGAGGCGTCCGGCCTGATGCGGGAAATGACCGAGCGCATTGCCGTCGACGTTGAGCTTGCCAAGGCATATCAGCAAGCTCACTTCGCCTATCTGGCGGAGCGAGAGGCGCTGGGCCACGTGCCTGAGATAGACGGCATCACGGCCGGTGGGATGCCCACACGGGTCAAGTGCCTGCACGTCCTGGTCGGTCATTCGCTCGCGAAGGGCCCCGGCGTCAACCCGCTGGGTGATGAGGCCATCGAGCTGCTGGGCGCGTGGTGGGAGGGCAATTCCTGCAGCGCCGATTGGACGCCGCCGGAACCCGACGATGTCTGACGGCCGGGTTGCCGCGATCGACTGCGGCACCAACTCGATCCGCCTGCTGATCAGCGACTTCGCCGACGGACGCAAGTCCGATCTCTTGCGGGAGATGCGCATCGTCCGGCTGGGCGAGGGCGTCGATCGAACGCACCACCTGAGCCCCGCCGCGATCGAGCGGACGGTGCGCGCGACGCGCGAATATGCCGAGATGATCTCGTTGTGCGGCGTCACCGACGTCCGTTTCTGCGCGACCTCAGCAGTCCGCGATGCCGACAACGCGGCCGAGTTCGAGGATGCGATCGAGGCCATCTTGGGCGTGCGGCCCATCGTCCTGGCCGGCCTCGAAGAGGCACGGGCATCCTTCCTGGGTGCGACCCGCGATCTCGGTGCCGGCCGAACCCTCGTCGTCGACATCGGCGGCGGCTCGACCGAGCTCGTGGTCGGCAGCGGCGACGAGATCGAGTGGTCGGTCTCGCTCGACATCGGCTCGGTGCGGCTGACCGAACGCTTCCTGCCCGGCGATCCGGCGCCCGTCAACGAGGTCGCCGACTGCATGGAGCATCTCGACGACGTGCTGGCTCCCGTCCTCTCGCAGCTCGCGCCGATAGGCTCGTTTGTGGGCGTAGCAGGCACCGTCACGACTGTTGCGGCACACTCGCTGGCGCTGCCGTCGTACGACTCCGCGGCGATCCACCTGGCCCGGCTCGACCTCGAAGACGTCAGCGCGGCCTGCTTGTCGCTCGTTCAGATGACGGTCGCCGATCGTCGTGCGCTGCCGTTCATGCACCCAGGGCGTGCCGATGTGATCGGCGGAGGCGCACTGATCCTCGACCGGCTGATCGCGGGGCTCCCGCTCGTGACCGACACCCTGGTCGTCAGCGAGCACGACATCCTCGACGGCATCGCCTGGGACATGGTGCCGTTTCAGGGCTAGCCTGAAGTCATGGATGAGCCACATCTGATCGTGGTCTTCGGTGCCACTGGTGACCTGGCCCGGCGCAAGCTGCTGCCCGGCATCCTGCACCTGCTCCAGTCGGGTCTGGTGCCCGAGTCGCGCATCATCGGCGTCTCGATGGACGAGTTCGACGACGATTCCTTCCGCCAGTTCGCCGAGAAGGCATATCGCGAGTTCAGCACCCGCGAGGTCGACGAGAAGCAGTGGAACGACTTCGCGCCGAAGCTGTCGTACGTCAACGTCAAGGCCGGACCCGAGGCCCTCGCGAAGGCCGCCGCGAAGCTCGAGGAGGAGCTGGGCGGGACGACGCGTCGTCTGCACTATCTAAGCGTCCCCCCGAAGGCTGCCCTCGACGTCGTACACACGCTCGATGCGGCGAATCTGGTCGAGCGGTCGCGCATCATCATGGAGAAGCCATTCGGCACCGATCTGGCCAGTGCCAAGAGCCTCAACTCGCAGCTCCACGAGGTGTTCGACGAGTCGCAGATCTTCCGCATCGACCACTTCCTGGGTAAGGAGGCGGCGCTCAACATCCTGGCCTTCCGCTTCGCCAACGGCCTATTCGAGCCGATCTGGAACCGCAATTTCATCGATCACGTCCAGATCGACGTCCCCGAGACACTGTCGCTGGCAGGGCGATCGGGCTTCTACGAAGGCACCGGGGCCTTCAAGGACATGGTGGTCACGCATCTGTTCCAGGTGCTGGCGTTTATGGCGATGGAGCCGCCGACCTCGCTCGACTCCGACTCGATCTCGGAGGAGAAGAACAAGGTCTTCCGCTCGATGCTGCCGCTCGACCCGGCCAACGTGGTCCGCGGCCAGTACAGCGGCTACCGCCACGAGGAGGGCGTGGCGCGGGACTCCGACACCGAGACCTTCATCGCCCTCAAGGTGGCCATCGACAACTGGCGCTGGGCGGGGGTCCCGTTCTACCTACGCACCGGCACGCGTCTGGCCGAGGGGCAGCGGA
>JBBSSC010000262.1:0-3765 GCA_038242465.1 Propionibacteriales bacterium
GCAATCAAGTCGCCGATCGGCGAGGCGCCCGTGGGATCGGCGCGGGGCCCGACATGGACCAGCATCATCCCGATCAGGGCGATGCCTCGGGCCACGTCGACCGCGTCGACCCGCGGGCCCATCAGCGTCGTCGCTGGGCAGCCACGTGAAGCACCATGCGCTCGACCGCGAAGGCAGGATCGGCCGCACCGCCCTTGACGTCGAGATCGGCCTGCGCGACGGCCTCGATGGCCCGGGCCAGACCATTCGCATCCCAGTTGCGCAGCTGCTGGCGCAGCGACCGGATCTTGAACGGCGGGGCCCCGATCATCGCAGCGAGCTCGTTATCGCGCAGCCCGTCGGGGGCACTCGACAGCTTCGCGAGCGAACGCAGACCCGTCGCCAGCGCGCTCGTGATGAGAACCGGAGCAACCTTCGCCGACTCGGCCCAGCGGGCCTGCTCGAGGGCGACGCTGATGCGTCCGTCGATCGTGGCGTCGGCGATCTCGTAGCCGCGCACATCGGCACGTCCGCCGAAGTACTGCTGCACGAGTGACGACGTGATCTCGGTGCCCGGTTCTAGATTGGCAACGAGCTGATCGGCCGCGCCGGCAAGCGCGCGCAGGTCTTGGCCGATCGAGGCGACAAGCAGCGTTGCGGCCTGCTCGTCGATGCGGGCGCCCAGATCGCGCACCTCGGTGAAGACCCAGCGGGCGAAGTCGCGCTCGTACTTGGGCTGCTCGACTTTGGCCTCGCTGACGGCCGATACCTTGCGCAGCTTGTCGAGGAGGCCCTTGCCCTTTTGCCCGCCGCTGTGGACCAGGATCACCGCGATATCGGTCGAGGGATCGGCGACGTATGCCAGCAGCTCGGCCTGAGCCGCATCGGGCAGGTCTTGCAGCTCGGTCAGCACCAGGGCGCTGGAATCGCTGAACAGCGAGGGGCTCGTCAGGCTCGCGAGTTCGCCCGGCTGCAGGCCCGAAGCGGTGGAGGTAGCGACCTCGCAGTCGGGTTGCTCGGCCGTCACGACCTTGACGGCTTTGGCCCGCGTACGGTCGGCCAGGAACTCGGCATTGCCGGTGATGAGCAGGATCTTGCCGAATGCCGAGGCCACGGGATCAGTCTAGTTGCGTGAGACGACACGCAGGTGCCCGTCACGCACGACGACCGCGATATCGCCGTCTGTGTCGGTGCGCCATGATCTGACACCCTGCTTGCGGAGTGTTTCGAGCAGTGACGCGGTGGGATGCCCGTAGTCGTTGTCGGCACCCGAGCTGATCGTCGCGATGGACGCGCCGACCGCAGCCAGGAAGCGCGGATCCTGGTCGGCGCTGCCGTGATGCGGCACCTTCAAGACGTCCGCCGCGATATCCGCATGTGCGCGCAGCACGCGCCGCTGAGCCTCTGCGCCGACATCGCCGGTCAGCAAGATCACGATGCCGCGCACCGTCGCACGCAGCACCACGCTGACGTCATTGCGATTGTCGGTCGCCGGACTGGCCTTCGACGGGTTGGCGGCAGGCGGCCACAGCACCTCGGCCGAGGTCTCCCCCAGCACGAACGACTCCCCCGCAACGGCCGAGTGCTGCGGGATGTCGGGGATCGGCGGGCCGCCCGAGCTGCCGACGACGATCTGGTCGACGCGCCGGCCGCCCACGACCCCGCGCCAGCCATCCACATGATCCGCGTCGCCATGCGTCAGGACCAGCAACCGCACCCTGCTGATGTCCAGGGAGTTCAGGCAGCGATCGACCGCGACGGCGTCCTGGCCCGTGTCGACGACGACCGCCTCGCCGTGCGCCACTGGCAGTACGGATGCGTCGCCCTGCCCGACATCGCAGCTCACCATGACCCATCCGGGCGGGGGCCAGCCCGTCTGCGGCGGTCGCCAGATGCCGATCACTAGCCCCAGAAGCAGCCCCGTCACGATCGCAGGGTGCGCCGCGATGCGAACCGCAGCGAGTGTCAGCAGCGGGATGACCACGAGCAGGACCTGCCACGGCGCATGCCATTGCATCGATGCCGAGTCCAAGCCCGCCGCAATGTGACCCACGGTAAGAATCCAGCTCGCGCTGGCGCCCGCCACCATCGCGCACAGCTGCCCGGCCGGCTCCCACGCGAGGGCGGCGATGCCACCGATCAGACCGGCGATCGTCGCTGGAGCAACGGCAGGCGCCGCCAACAGATTCGCGAAGACCGCGACAAGCGAGACCTCGCCGGACAGTGCTGCGACCGCCGGAGTGCACGCGAGCTGGGCGGCGAGTGGGACAGCGAGCGCCAGCGCGCACCACCCAGGCATCCACGTCGCGAGCCGGCGCGCGAATAACGGCGCGAGCACCAGGATGCCTGCCGTCGCGCAGACCGACAGGATGAAGCCCGCCGAGCGTGACAGCCACGGATCGAGGAACAGCAGCCCGAGCACGGCCCAGCACAACGCCCTGAGACCACCCCGCGCGCCGAAGCCCAGGGCCGCGACGCCAACGGCTCCCATCGCGGCCGCCCGGACGACGCTCGGCTCGGGCCGGGCGAGCAAGACGAAGGCGATGATCGAGAACGTCCCGACGATCCACAACCCGCTACGTCGCACTCCCGAAGCGCGCGCCAGCGCCATCATGACCGCCAGGACGATCGTCAGGTTGGTGCCCGAGACGGCCATCAGGTGCGTCAGTCCGCTGCGGCGGAAGTCCTGCTCAATCTCCTCGGTGATGCGGGTCTCGTCGCCATCGACGAGTGCTGGCACGAGGGCGCGCGGCTCATCGGCCAGCTGGGCGACGGCACGCCGCACGCCGTCGCGCACGTGCTCGGAAGACTCCCACCACCACGGCGCGCCATGGGCCTGCTCGCGCTTAACAACCTTGATCACAGCGGCCACGTCCGAGGACGTTGACGGCCCGAGTCGGCCACGGATCATGAGTATTCGGCCGACCACCAGATCCTCGGCCGTGCCGTCGATGAAGGCCGTCACCCGGCTGCGCACCCGGACATCCTGATCGGCCGTCGCGACCCGACGCACCAGCACCTCCACGACAGTCGAGTCACGTCCCTGGAATCTGAGCTGCCGAGCATCGCGGCTGACCTGAACCTCGAGGGTCGCGTGCCGACCCTGCTGTGCCAGCTCTGTGACCGGCGACTGCTCGACGTTCGCAAGCCGCCACGCGCACGATGCAGCCACTGCCGCGACACACACCGCCGCCAAGAGAAGAGCACGTGCGCCTCGCCGCCTCCAGCCGACCGCCGCAACCCCTACGGCCACTGCGGACGTGACGGCTGCGGCGACAGACCAGGACGTCACCAGGACCGCCGCCACGCCCCACGCCATTAGCGCGGCGGGGACCATCCGGCGGTCGTGCATCACACGACGACGAGTTCTCGCAGCTCGGCCAGCGTCGCCTCGCCGATACCTTTCACATCGAGCAGGTCGTCGACCGAGCCGAAGCGCCCGTTGGTCTGCCGCCAGCCAAGGATGGCCTGGGCCGTGACAGGCCCGACACCGGGCAGGGTGTCGAGCTGTTCTGCCGTCGCGGTGTTGAGGTTGACCTTGACGCCGGCCGGCTGCGCACCGGCGGCGGGCGCTGCGCCGGCCCCTGGCGCCCCGGTACCGGAGACTCCTGCCGCGACCGGCTCGAGGCCCACCAGGATCTGCTCCCCATCCGTCAGCTCGCGAGCCAGGTTGAGCGCTGAGGTGTCGACCCGGCCCTTGAGCCCGCCGGCAGCCTGGATCGCCTCGTAGACCCGCGAGCCTTTCGGGACCGTCACGATGCCGGGTTGGCGCACCTTGCCCACGAC
>JBBSSC010000263.1:0-3739 GCA_038242465.1 Propionibacteriales bacterium
CACCTCTTACACAAGGGCTACCTCAACATCACCGGCAACGCCGTCGACGGGTTCGAGTTCACCAACCGCAACGGCGCACCGCTACGCCGACGGCGACAACCCCGCTACACCACAGCCGCCTGACACCCAAGTCAGGCGGCCGCGAGGCGTGCTCGGGTGGAGCTAGACCTGGACGCGGTTATCGATCGCGTCGACGATGCGCTGGACGGCGTCGTCGAGCGCGACACCGTTCTCCTGGTCGCCGCTGCGATAGCGGAACGAGATGGCGCCGGCCTCGACGTCGTTGTCGCCCGCAATCAGCATGAACGGGACTTTCTGGGTCTGCGCATTGCGGATCTTCTTCTGCATGCGCTCATCGGAGTCATCGACCTCGACGCGGATGCCCAGCTTCTTGAGCCGCTTGGCCAGCTCGTACAGGTAGTCGGCATGCCGTTCTGCGACGGGGATGCCGACGACCTGAACGGGCGCGAGCCACGGCGGGAAGGCGCCCGCGTAGTGCTCGACCAGGACGCCCATGAACCGTTCGATCGATCCGAATTTGGCCGAGTGGATCATGACGGGCTGCTGGCGAGAGCCATCGGCCGCGACGTACTCGAGGTTGAACCGCTCGGCTGACGGCATGTTGAAGTCGTACTGGATCGTCGACATCTGCCAGGTGCGGCCGATCGCGTCGCGTGCCTGCACCGAGACCTTGGGGCCGTAGTACGCGGCTCCACCCGGATCGGGGACGAGCTCGAGACCCGTCTCGAGGCAGACATCCTCAAGCACCTTAGTCGCGTTGGCCCAGTCCTCATCCGAGCCGATGAACTTGTCGGGCTTGGAGTCGTCGCGGGTCGAGAGCTCGAGGTAGAAGTCGTCCATCCCGAAGTCGCGCAGCAAGCTTAGGACGAAGTTCAGCAGGTGCCGGATCTCATCGGGTGCCTGCTCAGGAGTCACGTACGAGTGCGAGTCGTCCTGCGCGAAGCCGCGCACCCTGGTCAGACCGTGGATAACACCCGACTTCTCGTTGCGGTAGACGTGACCGAATTCGAACAGGCGCAGCGGCAGCTCACGGTACGAGCGCTGGCGCGATCTGAAGATCAGGTTGTGCATGGGGCAGTTCATAGCCTTGAGGCGGTATTCCTGGCCATCGACGTCGAGAGCCGGGAACATGCCCTCGCCGTAATAGGGCAGGTGCCCCGAGGTGTAGAACAGCCCCTCCTTGGCGATATGCGGGGTGCCGACGTACTCGAAGCCCTCCTCGATGTGTCGGCGACGGACGTAGTCCTCCATCTCGCGCTTGATGACGCCACCGCGCGGGTGGAAGACGGGCAGACCCGAGCCGATCTCGTCGGGGAAGCTGTAGAGATCCAGCTCGGTGCCGAGGCGGCGGTGATCGCGGCGCTGGGCCTCTTCGATGCGGTGCAAATGGGCATCCAAAGCTTCTTTGGTCTCCCACGCCGTGCCGTAGATCCGCTGCAGCTGCTTGTTCTTCTCATCGCCGCGCCAGTACGCCGCGGCGCTGCGCATGAGCGTGAAGGCCGGAATGCGCTTGGTGGTCGGCAGGTGCGGGCCGCGACACAGATCGCTCCAGACGACCGATCCATCGCGCTTGAGGTTGTCGTAGATCGTGAGGCCGCCCTCGCCCACCTCGACATTCGCCCCCTCTGCGCTCTCCACACCATTGGCACCGGCAGTGGACTTCAGGCCGATCAGCTCGAGTTTGTACGGCTCGTCGGCCAGCTCGACGCGGGCGTCATCGTCGGAGATCTCGCGGCGGTCGAACTTCTGGCCTTCCTTGATGATCTTCTTCATCCGCGACTCGATCTTGACCAGATCCTCGGGGACGAAGGGCTCCTCGACGTCGAAGTCGTAGTACAAGCCGTCGGTGATCGGCGGGCCGATACCGAGCTTGGCGGCCGGGAAGAGTTCCTGCACGGCCTGCGCCATGACGTGGGCCGTCGAGTGGCGCAGGATGTCGCGCCCGTCCTTGGACTCGATCGTGACGGACTCGACCTCATCGCCGTCGGACAGCTCGTATGCGAGGTCCTTCAGCTCGCCTGCCACGCGGGCGGCGATCACGTCGGGAGAGTCGGCGAACAGCTGCCAAGCCTTCGTGCCCTTCTCAACAGTCTTCGCTTCTGGCTCTGAATTCGGCCCAGTGGCGGTGATCTGGATGTCGGACACGGTAATACCTCGGTTCGGTTTCGACGCGCCCTACGGATGGCGCGTGCTGCTTGGACCGAGCCTAGACCGTCGCCGGATCTCGGTCGCCGCGCGGTTGTCCCTGCCAATGCTCGCGTCGTGGTGACCCGTGCTTCCTGGTCAAATGGAGAACGCCGTCACCTAACGAGCAGCGAAAGGCCGCCATGACTTTCTTGTCGTACCGCATCGGCACAGCAGTCCTCGCTGCCGTGATGGGCCTGATGCTGACCGCGTGCGGCGATGGCGCGGAGCAAGTGCGGCTCGGCGGCGCCCAGGCATCGGCGAATCCCTCGACGCTTGATCGCCCGTGGGGTCAGGTCAAGTCATTCCCCGAGCTCAAAAAGGCAGAAGTGCCTACCGACGCCGACACGACCTTCGCCTCAGACATGGTCATGCACCACGAGCAGGCCATCGAGCTGAGCCAGAACCTGCTCGCGCATGAAGGCATTGAGGAGGGGGTTGCTGCGACGGCGCGGTTCATCTTGCAGGACCAGAAGAACGAGATCTCGATCATGTCGGCGTGGCTCACGGCCTGGGAGACGTCCCTCGATACCTCCGGCCACGGGAGGCACGGCGACCACAGCGAGCGCATGCCCGGGATGCTGCCGCAGGACCAGGTCGACGAGGTCAAGACCCTGGAGACTGCTGAGGCACAGATCCACTTCCTGCGATCGATGCTGACGCACCACGAGGGTGCGCTCACGATGTCGCACGACTACCTGCCGCTTCGGACCAACTCGTTCACGTTCAGCACCGCGCAGCACATCATCCGCGAGCAGGGTCTCGAGATCGACTACATGACGAATCTGGTCGATGAGCTGTGCGCGGCGGATCCGGTGGACACCTGCCCACCTTCCTGACCGGCGACACCCGATCGCGTCACGACATCGGCGTCCGGGACAGCGCCACGGCAACTCCCATCGCTGCTGCCATGACCAGCATCTCGACGGCTACCACCCGAACCACGGCGCCGGTCGGGACTCCCCCGTGATCGTTCGTCCGCCGCAGTACCGTCCGCCGATGGCACACGCCGAACCCGCATAACACGACAAGGAGGCCTGACTTGATCAGGATCAGCTGCCCGTATCCGGACTGCCACAGCGAGTCGAGGCCAGGCAGACGAGCCCACGAAGCAACCATGCCCGACGTCGCGACCAGCACGAACGCAGCCAGCGCGACAGGCGAGAATCGCCTCATGAGCATCACCGTGCGGACGGGTTCGGCGCGCGCGGCCCACAGCACGCCGCAGATGCCTCCGAACCAGATCGTCACACTGATCAGGTGCAGCAAGATGGAGTAGACCGCGAGCCGGTGATCGCCGGACGCCGCAGAATGGCCGCCGTACGCCCACGGGACCAGCGAGACGAGCGCCAGCACGAGTGAGGCTGCGGGGCTCCATGGCCAACACCGCAAAAGCGTCAGCGACAACACCAGCCAAAGAACGATCTGTTGCGCGAGCCGTCGTCCGATCTCGGTCTCGTCGTACAGGGCAGTCCGACCGTCAGCTGCAAACGCCTGGGAGATGGGCAGCGAATATACGTCGGATGTCGTCAGG
>JBBSSC010000264.1:0-3721 GCA_038242465.1 Propionibacteriales bacterium
CCCTTGCCCCACACCACCAGGCCCCAGATGATGTAGCCGATACCCAGCGTCACGATAGCCAGTGGAATCGCTAGGAAGTACGCGCCGACGCGTCGGCCATGGGACGCAAGCTGGACACCGTCGGGCAGTGTCAGGCCGCTCGCCGGATCGATGTAGAAGCCGTGGCCCGAAGTCGCTGGACCGACCTGGAAACCGGGGTAGGGCGGCGGCGTGGGTGGAACTTGTGAATCGGACATGGAAACGTGTTCCTCAAGATCGGATGACAAAACGGGGACACAGTATCCAGATCTGACCGCCACGGGGCCAGATCGACTCAATCTGCACACTGCGCCGTGTTCAGCCCAGCATCGGCCGGAGCATCACGCTACGGTCACTGTGACCCCTTGACACAATAGAGGACTGTCATGAGCATCCCCCAGCCACCGCCTCCCGGCCTGCCGCCCTATGGCACCCCGCCCACGACCCACGCGGTCAGCGGCGGCTACCCCGTCACCCTCACCTTCGATGCACCCGAGAAGATCGCGCGCTGGCGCGTCATCGGCAACATCATTCTTGCGATCCCGCACTTCATCATCTTGTACGTGCTGTCGTTCGTGGCGCAGATCCTGGCCTTCGTGGCCTGGATCGTCGGCGTCATCACGGGCACGGTGCCCGAAGGCATCCAGAGCGTTATCGTGTTGACGCTGCGATACCAGACCCGCGTCGGCCTCTACGCCCTTTTCCTGAAGGAGGAGTACCCGCCGTTCGCCTTCTCCACAGAGTTCGTTGACCCCGGCGATGACCCGCGCGTCCGCGTCGACTTCAGCCCGCGCATCGCGAATCGCAGCCGGCTCAAGATCTTCTTCCGTTTCCTGCTCGTCATCCCGCACGTCATCGTGCTGTACGTGCTGGCCTTTGTGTTCATGTTCGTGATCTTCTTCGCGTGGTTCGCCGTCCTGATCATGGGCAGGTGGCCGAACGGCCTGCGCAACTACGTCGTGGGATTCCAGCGCTGGAGCCTGCGTCTGAGCGCCTATATGTTCCTGCTGAACGACGACTACCCGCCGTTCAGCTTCGAGTAGGCCGCCACGACGAAGCCCCCGATCTGCAGCTGCGGATCGGGGGCTTCGTACGGCAGACTCAGCTCAGCTGGCGCAGCCGGATCGTCTCAGGCATGTCCGCGAGCTCCTTGAGCACATCGGGCCCAATCGCAGCGGCGACGTCGGTCAGCACGTAGCCGTTCTCACCGCGCGTCGACAGCGACTGCGCCTCGATGTTGACGCCGTGCTCGCCGAGTAGTCCGTTGATCGCAGCGAGCACGCCGGGCGCATTGCGGTGGACGAGCGCGAGACGGTGCTTTGACTGATCGGTCGGCAGGTTGATCTCGGGCATATTGACACTGAGCGACGTGCCGCCGAACGATGCGTACGAACGCAGCTTGGAAGCCACGAAGCGCCCGATGTCCTGTTGCGCCTCCTCGGTCGAACCACCCACGTGAGGGGTGAGGATGACGTTCTTGAGGCCGCGCAGATCCGACTCGAAGGGATCGCCCTGGCGCTTGGGCTCGATCGGAAAGACGTCTACGGCAGCACCGGCGATATGGCCCGACTCGAGGTGCCTGCGCAGGGCCGCGGTGTCGACCGCGATCCCGCGCGACAGGTTCAAGAACAGCGAGCGGGGCTTCATCTGCTTCATCTCGTCGTCGCCGAACAGTCCCGCATTCCCGGGCCGGCCGTCGACATGAAGCGTCACGACATCGGCGATCGCAAGCAACTCTTCAACCGTCGAGCAGCGCTTGGCGTTGCCCAGCGCGAGCTTGTCGTCGATGTCATAGAACACGACCGAGAGGCCCAGCGCCTCCGCGATGACGGACAGCTGGCTGCCGATGTTGCCGTAACCGATGATGCCGAGCGTGCGTCCGCGCACCTCGTGGCTGCCGGCCGCCGACTTGTTCCACACCCCGTTGTGCATGTCGGTCGACTTTTCGTGCAGGCGGCGCGCAAGCGAGATGATCTCGGCGATAGCGAGCTCGACGACGCTGCGGGTGTTGGAGTACGGCGCGTTGAAGACCGCGACCCCGCGCTTGGTCGTGGCCGCCAGATCGATCTGGTTGGTGCCGATACAGAAAGCGCCGATCGCGAGCAGGTGCGGAGCAGCATCGAGCACCTTGTCAGTGACGTACGTCGTCGAGCGGATCCCCAGCAGGTGCACGCCCTGGATCGCCTCGATGAGCTCGTCCTCGCTGAGCGCACCATCGCGCGTCTCGACCTGGAAACCCTTGCCGCGCAGGAAGTCGGCGCCATCAGCGTGGATGTTCTCCAGCAGCAGGACGCGGACATCGCCGTCGTCGAGCAGTGCGGTGGGGAACGAATCGGTGTTCGTCATGGTCATCATCATTGCGGATGCCTCCAGTCAGCGGAACTCGGCTGACGTGGGGCCCAGGCGAACGGTCCCGATGTCGATGGTTTCGCAGACGCTCCCCGGTGGTACCCACCTCAACGCCAGTCGCGCCTGCTTGCCCCCAGCCTACCGGGTTTGGCGGGGCGTCCCTACGAGCGGTTGAACAGTGACATGGCCTCGGGCGGAAGCTCCTGCACGATATTCGCGAGCCGCACCTGACCCTGTGCGACAAGCCGGCCGTCCTGGTCGACCGAGTCGAGGTGCCACAGCTGCTGCGTGCGTCCGCGGTGGATCGGCGTCGCGGTGACCGTGATGACGTCGCCGACCTTCGCCTGCCGCAGGAAGTCCGTCGAGTTGTTCGTGCCCACGACGACGCCCTTGCCGCCGAACCAGATGAAGGCGGCGGTGCTGGCAGTCGACTCGTGCACCGCGCAATAGACGCCGCCATGCGCGATGCCGAACGGTTGCAGGTGCTGCTCGCCGATCGTGAAGCACGCCACGACCTTGTCGGGCCCCGTCTCGATGTGCTCCACGCCGAGCATGCCGTCCAGTCCAGGAATCTCACTCATGCGACCAGCCTGTAGGCGTCCCGCGAACCACATACACCCTGGGGGTATAGCTAAGGATCGACCAGCGGCACTGCCGGTGGGCTAGAGATCGTTCAGCAGCTCCAGCTCTTCCGGCCTCGTCAGACCGGCTTTTCGTGACCGATCGAGCTCGAGCGCACGCGAATCGTCCATCATCCCATGCCGTGGCGGCTCGCCGGATGCCATCCGGGCAATGATCGCGGCCCCATCCGCTCCTCGACCTCATGCGATCGAAGCCACGCCTCCGAAGCCGGAATCTGGTTTCCCGTGAAACCTCCGTCCTCGGCCGAAGCAGCGATGAGCTCGCCTCCGGCGCTGCGTGCCCCGACTCTACGCTCTCTTCATGCCGCTCACCCTGAGTCATCCGGCCGTCGTGCTGCCGCTGCGGCGGCTCGGGCTGCCGCTGACTGTCCTGGCGATAGCTTCGATGGTGCCCGATCTCCCGTTGTTCATGGGCTGGGCACGGGGCTACGGAGCCACGCACAGCGCACTCGGCATCGTGACGGTCGACCTCGTCGCAGCGATCGCGGCTACCGCCTGGTGGACGTTCGTGATGCGAGACGCCCTGGTCGATCTCGCCCCCGCGCCGATCCGGTCACGACTTCCCGCCGACGCCCGGCTGAGCCGCCGCGAGTGGGTGCTCACTCCGCTCGCGGCCGTCGTGGGCGCAGCGTGGCGAGGGGGAGCTCCGGGGCGCTCTCGGGCGGGCCGAACGGGCGCAGTGTGGCGTCCTCGGGGCGCGACAGGCGGCGCGG
>JBBSSC010000265.1:0-3717 GCA_038242465.1 Propionibacteriales bacterium
CAGCGCCCTCGGGTTCCGGAACCTCACCAACTATGTCGCCAGATCGCTACTCGAGTCCGGCGGATTCAGACCACGATTACACCCTGGATTGTGAAGAGCCTGATTTGTGCTTCCTGCCAATGACATTCCCGATTAGCACTGAGCAGGTCAGCGCACCGCCGGTACTGATGATCGTGGGGTCGTTCTCGAGGTTCATCACTGCACGGATGATCCCGTCCAGGACGACCGCGGGCTTAATGTCAGGGAAGTGGTCGTTGCCCTCCCTGGCTTCTCGACCCGCCATCACAGTGCTCGGCCTGAGCAGGACTCTGCTTGGTCGAACCGTCGACCCAGTTTTCCCGGCATAACCGTCCACAGCCCGTACTCATGGAGTTCGGCCCGTAGTCAGCGACCGTCAGACGCCGACCCCCGGACCATGCGGTCCGGGCGTCGGCGTGTCGGCGTGTCGGCGAATCAGACGTACTTCTCGCCGTTCTTGGCCTTCTCGAGCAGCGAGGCGGGCGGGTTGAAGCGCTCGCCGTACTTCTCGGCAAGCTCCTGCGCGCGAGCCGTGAAGGCCTCGATGCCGATCGTGCCGTCGGCGGCCTCGTAGCCGTTGACGTACTGGATCGCGCCGCCCTGCATTGCCGGGAAGCCGATGCCGAAGATCGAGCCGATGTTGGCATCCGGCACCGAAAGCAGTCCCTCGTCGAGACACTTGATCGTCTCGAGGCTCATGATGAACGTCAGACGCTCCTTGAGATCCTCGAATGCAGGCTGAGCATCCGCGACCGGGAACTGCTCGGCGAGTCCAGACCACAGGCCCGTGCGCTTGCCATCGACGTACTCGTAGAAACCGGCGCCCTTGAGGCGGCTGGGACGACCGAGCTCAATCATCGTGTCAATGACGCTCTCGGCAGCGTTGGCGTCCCAGGTCTGCCCGGCGTCTTCGACCGCGGCCTTCGACTCGTTGCGGATCTTGACCATGAGCTCGAGATTGAGCTCATCGCTGAGCTGCAGCACAGGGGCCGGGAAACCGGCCTGGACCGTCGCGCGCTCGATACTGACCGGCGAGACGCCCTCGGCCAGCATGCCGACACCCTCGTTGACGAACGTGCCGATGACGCGGCTCGTGAAGAACCCGCGGCTGTCGCCGACGACGATCGGGGTTTTTTTAATCGCCTTAGTGAAGTCGATAACGCGCGCGATGGCCTCGGGCGATGTCTTCTCACCCGCGATGATCTCGACGAGCGGCATCTTGTCGACCGGCGAGAAGAAGTGGATGCCAATGAAGTCCTCGGGACGCTTGACGCCCTCGGCCAGGATCGTGATGGGCAGCGTCGACGTGTTGGAGCCGAGCAGCGCATCAGGCTTGACAATCGACTCGAGCTCGCCGAACACCTCGTGCTTGAGCTTGACCGACTCGAAGACCGCCTCGACGACGAAGTCGCAGCCCTCGAGATCCGCGTAGTCATCGGTCGGCGTGATGAGGGCCAACAGAGCGTCGGCCTTGTCCTGCGTCAGACGGCCGCGAGCGACCGCCTTGTCGACGATGTTCTGGCTGTAGGCCTTGCCCTTCTGGGCGGCCTCGAGCGAGATGTCTTTGAGCACGACCTGCATACCGGCCTTGGCCGAGACGTACGCGATACCCGCGCCCATCATGCCCGCGCCGAGCACGGCGACCTTCTCGGCCTTGGTAGGCGCAATGCCCTCGGGCCGCGACTTGCCGGCGTTGATCGCACCGAGGTCGAAGAAGAAGGCCTGTGTCATGTTCTTGAACTGTTGGCCGACGATGAGTTCAACGAGGTCACGCGACTCGATGCGCGTCGCGGTCTCGAAGTCGACCTGAGCGCCCTCGACCGCGGCGCTCATGATGGAGCGCGGGGCCTTGTACAACGCGCCCTTGGTCTGCTTGCGCAGATTGGCCGGGAACGCCGGCAGGAATGCCGCGAGCTTGGGATTGGACGGAAGCCCGCCTGGCATGCGATACCCCTTGCGGTCCCACGGCTGCGAAGCGGCTTCTTCGTTGCCGGCATTGGCCTCGATCCACGCCTTCGCGGCGGGGAGCAGCTCGTCCTGCGTCGCGACGAGCTCGTCGACGAGGCCCTCGGCCTTCGCCTTGGACGGACGCATCTGCTGGCCCTGGAGCAGGAACTTCAGCAGGGCATCCGACAGGCCGAACATGCGGACCGTGCGGGTCACGCCGCCGCCACCGGGCAGCAGGCCGAGCGTGGCTTCGGGCAGGCCGACCTGGTAGCCGCCGTCGACCGCGATGCGATGGTGCGCCGCGAGTGCGATCTCGAGGCCGCCGCCGAGGGCTGCTCCGTTGATCGCCGCGACGACGGGCTTGCCCGAGGTCTCGAGCTTGCGGAGCGTCGCCTTGATGCTCTCGACGTTGTCGAACAAGCGCTCGGCGTCGGCCGGGGTCGCCTGCGTCATGAGCTTGAGGTCGCCGCCGGCGAAGAACGTCTTCTTCGCGGAGGTGATCACGACGCCCTTGAGGTCCTGCTCGGCGTACAGCCGGTCGACCGCGGCGTTCATCGACTCGCGGTAGAGGTCGTTCATGGTGTTGGCGCTCGCGGTGGGGTCGTCGAGATTGAGGACGACGATGCCGTCCTCACCCAGGTCGTAGCGGACCGCGGTCTGGTTCTGCGTCACGTGAGTGTTCCTTCGGAGTTCGGGTCGGGAGGTGGCGAGGGTCAGACGAGCTCGACGATGGTGGCGATGCCCATTCCGCCGCCGACACACAGCGTGGCCAGGCCGCGGCGCAGGTCACGACGCTCGAGCTCGTCGATCAGGGTGCCGAGGATCATCGCGCCGGTCGCACCGAGCGGGTGGCCCATCGCGATGGCGCCGCCGTTGACGTTGGTGATCTCCGAGTCGATCCCCAGGTCCCGCATGAAGCGCATCGCCACGGCCGCGAAGGCCTCGTTGATCTCGAACAGGTCGATGTCCTTGACGTCCAGACCGGCCTTGGCGAGTGCCTTGCGCGATGCGGGAGCGGGGCCGGTCAGCATGATCGTCGGGTCGGCGCCGGAGACCGCCGCGGAGACGATCCGGGCGCGAGGGGTCAGGCCGAGGTCGGCACCCACCTGCTCGTTGCCGATCGCCACCAGGGCGGCACCGTCCACGATGCCCGAGGAGTTGCCGGCGTGGTGGACGTGGTCGATCTCCTCGACCCAGTGGTACTTCTCCAGCGCCACCGAGTCGAAGCCGCCCTGGTCACCGATCGCCGCGAAGGACGGCTTGAGCCCGGCGAGGCTCTCCACGGTCGTGCCGGGCCGGATCAGCTCGTCCCTGTCCAGCACGGTGACCCCGTTGAAGTCCTCGACCGGCACCAGCGAGCGGTCGAAGTAGCCGTTTGCCTGCGCCTTCGCGGCGCGCGCCTGCGACTCGGCGGCGAACCCGTCGACGTCCTCGCGCGAGAAGCCCTCGAGGGTCGCGATCAGGTCGGCTCCAATTCCCTGCGGCACGAACGAGGTGTCCAGCGCCGTACGCGGGTCCATCGCCCACGAGCCGCCGTCGGAGCCCATCGCGACCCGGGACATCGACTCGACGCCGCCGGCGAGGATCAGGTCCTCGAAGCCGGAACGCACCCGCATCGCCGCCTGGTTGACCGCCTCGAGCCCCGAGGCACAGAAGCGGTTCAGCTGGACCCCCGCGACGGTCTCGGGGTAGCCGGCCGCAAGGGCTGCGGCCTTGGCGATGTCACCGCCCTGGTCACCGATAGGCGTGACC
>JBBSSC010000266.1:0-3664 GCA_038242465.1 Propionibacteriales bacterium
CGCCGCGCCGTCGACCGCCTCCACATGGAGGAGTTGCACCTCGCCAAGGAGTCCGACGATGCGAGCATCGAGCGGCTCGAGAAGCTGCGCGTCGAGCTGGCCGACAAGCAGGAGACACTGCGTGCGCTGGAGCAGCGGTGGGAGGCCGAGAAGCAGAGCCTCAACGCGGTCGGCGACATCAAGGAGCGCATCGACGAGGTGCGCATCGCCGCCGATCGTGCGCAACGTGAGGGCGACATGGAGCAGGCAAGCCGTCTGCTCTACTCCGAGATCCCGGCCATGGAGCGTCAGCTCGCTGACGCACAGGCCGCCGAGGCCTCGAGAGGTGCGGCCGGTGGAGAGCCATCCATGGTCCATGAAGAGGTTGGCGCCGACGACATCGCCGAGGTCGTCGCATCGTGGACGGGCATCCCGACGGGACGTCTGCTCGAAGGCGAGACCGGCAAGCTGCTCCGCATGGAGGACGAGCTCGGCAAGCGCCTGATCGGCCAGAAGGCTGCCGTCACAGCAGTGTCGGATGCCGTCCGCCGCTCGCGTGCGGGCATCTCCGACCCCGATCGTCCGACTGGCTCGTTCCTGTTCCTCGGTCCTACCGGTGTGGGCAAGACCGAGCTGGCCAAGACGCTCGCGGAGTTCTTGTTCGACGACGAGCGGGCCATCATCCGCATCGATATGAGCGAGTACTCCGAGAAGCACTCGGTGAGCCGCCTGGTCGGTGCGCCTCCGGGATACGTCGGTTACGACGAGGGCGGTCAGCTCACGGAGGCCGTACGCCGTCGTCCGTACTCTGTTGTGCTGCTCGACGAGGTCGAGAAGGCCCATCCCGAGGTATTCGACATCCTCTTGCAGGTGCTCGACGATGGACGCCTGACCGACGGCCAGGGCCGCACGGTCGACTTCCGCAACGTCATCTTGGTCCTGACGTCGAATCTCGGCTCCAGGTTCCTGACGGATACCTCGCTCGACACTGAAGCTCAACGGGCCGCGGTCATGGAAGTCGTGAAGGCCTCGTTCAAGCCCGAGTTCCTCAACCGGCTCGACGAGATCGTGACCTTCGACGCCCTCGGTGCCGAGGAGCTCGCGCACATCGTCGATCTTCAGGTCGACGCGCTCGCGAAGCGACTGCAGGTCCGTCGTATCTCTCTCGAGGTCACGCCGGCCGCTCGCGAATGGCTCGCGGTCACGGGCTGGGATCCCGCCTACGGCGCCCGCCCGTTGCGCCGACTGGTGCAGCAGGCGATCGGCGATCGCCTGGCACGGCTCCTGCTGGCCGGAGAGGTGCGCGACGGCGAGACCGTCGTCGTTGATCGGCCCGAGGATGCTGACGAGCTGACGGTTGGTCCGGCGTGATGGGATGACGCCATGACTGAAACCACCGTCAAGCGCCCGCCAACCCTGGCGGGCGCTTGCGTCTACCTGGGGGTGCTGGCCGCGATCATCGCGATCCGCGCCTTCACGAACGTGACGACCTGGAATGCGGAGAACCGGGCCGACGAGTTCGATCGCGTGCTCGGCGCACTGCGCGACGGTGGACTGAACCAGGCCGGCGCGGAGTCGTCGTACAAGATCTTCTTGACCGTCATCGCGGTGCTGGGGGCCTGCGCCGTGGTGTTCGCGGTCTACACCGCGCGCGGCGACCGGGCCAGCCGGATCGGCCTGTCGGCCACGATCGGCGTGGCCGGAACGGCGTCGTTCCTGGGCATCCTGGGTGGCGGAGTCTTTTTCGCGATGGCCGGTGCACTGGCGGTCGGCTTCGCCGGACGCCTCTGGACCGGCGAGATTCGCACGTACTTCCGGACGCTCGCGGGCCACGCCCCGCCGCCGCCCAACGTCAAGCCCGAGCCGGCGCCCATCCCGGCGGCGGCGATCGAGCCCGTCACTGCCCATTCAGATGAGCCGGCATACAGCTACGCGCCGCCCGCGACGGGCTATCCCGCGCCACACCACGGCTACCAGCCACACGCCAACGCGAGACTGCCCAAGGCCGTCACCATCGCGGTCTGGACCACTTTCGTCGGCTCGGCGCTCGTCGCTTTCTTCTCGGGTCTCGGTCTTCTGTCGTTGGGACTGCTTGGCGACGACTACGAGCAGGTCATGCGCGACAGCCCGCTGAGCGGCAACTTCTTCGACGGCTCGGGCATGACGTATGACCAGCTCTACCGCACCTCGCTCACAGTCTTTGGCATCTGCCTGGCCCTGTCGATCGGCGGCCTGCTGGCATCGACTCTCGTGCTAGTCAAGAAGCGCTCCGGCGAGGTCTTCCTGTTCGTCATGGCGGCCGTCACGATCATCGCCTCGCTGCTGTTCGTTCCGGTTGGACTGCCGTGGACGGCTGCCGCGATCGTGTCGGTCGTGCAGCTGCGCAAACCAGAAGCGCGGGCCTGGTTCGCAGCGAAGTAAGCCTGCTCACAGCGGGGGCGGCAGCGTTCGACCTTTCCCAGACGGAGACTAGAGTGGAACCATGCCCGTCACTCCCGTGTCAGCACCAAAACGCCCGCATGTCGTTGTCGTCGGAGGTGGATTCGGCGGTATCGCCGCGGTCCGCAAGCTCAAGAGAGCAGACGTCGATGTCACGCTGATTGACCGGCACAACTACAACACGTTCAACCCGCTGTTGTACCAAGTGGCGACCGCCAGCCTGAACCCCGGCGACATCACCTGGTTTCTGCGCGCGATCCGCGCCAAGCAGGGCAATGTCCGGTTCCTTAAGGGCACCGTCGTGTCGATGGACCACCACGACAAGACGCTGCACCTCGAGGGCGGCGTCGACGTCAAGTACGACCAACTCGTCATCGCGGTCGGCGTCACCGCCAACTTCTTCGGTGTCCCGGGCGCCGAGCAGTATTCGATGCCGTTGTACCGCCGCTCGCAGGCGCTTGCCGTGCGCGACAAGATGTTCGCGAATCTCGAAGATGCCGCGATCAACGGCCAGGATCGCGATCTGCGCATCATCGTCGTGGGTGGCGGCGCGACGGGCGTCGAGACCGCTGGAGCCTTCGCCGAGCTGCGCAATAACGACATGCCGACGACATATCCCGAGCTCGACACCAAGCGCGTCCACATCACGCTGATCGAGATGCTGCCCCACGTGCTCGGCCCGTTCCACCCCAAGCTGCGCGACTACACCAAGAAGTCCCTCGAGAAGCGCGAAGTGGATCTCCGTCTTGAGACTGCCGTCAAGGAGGTCCGCGAGGACGGTGTGCTCGTTGAGCACGATGGCAAGCAGGAGTTCCTGCCCGCCGGCATCGTCGTGTGGGCCTCGGGCATCACAGCGCACGCGACGATCAAGGACTGGTCGGTTCCGCAGGGACGCGGCGGCCGTATCGAGACCGACGAACACCTGCGTGTGCTGGGCATGTCCGACGTCTACGCGATCGGTGACGTCTCGGTCAGCCCGGAGGAGCCGCTGCCCCAGCTCGCTCAGCCCGCGATCCAGGGCGGCAAGCACGTCGCCAAGGTCATCCGGGCCCAGCTCGATGGCAAGAAGCTGCCCAAGCCGTTCAAGTACAAGGACAAGGGCACGATGGCCACGATCGGCCGGTCGTCGGCGGTCGCGGAGATCAAGGTCCTCCCGCGACTCACGGGCTTCCCGGCCTGGGTCATTTGGGTCGGCCTTCACGTCGCGACGCTGCTGGGCAACCGCACCCGCTTCGCGACGATGACG
>JBBSSC010000267.1:0-3664 GCA_038242465.1 Propionibacteriales bacterium
CACCGTCAAAGATGTCGAGACGGCCTTCCACGAGGTCGAGGCGATGAACGAGCAGGTCAACCAGCTCGGTGTCCAGGTCAAGCAGACCCAGGCCGAGATCGATGACATCACGGCCGATATCGACAGCGACATGGCCGTCTACACGGTCCAGAAAGAAGAGCTCAGCGGCGCGATCGTCCAGCAACAGCTCGATGCTCCCCTCGGACCCACCGCAAATCTCCTCAGCAGCCAGGACCCCGACCAGTTCCTGGCCGGCCTGGGTGCCGTCCGCGCGCTCAACAACACGCGCGCCGATGCCCTTGAGCAGTTCGGTCTCAAAAGCAAGGAGCTCAAGAACCGCCGCGCCCAGCTCAAGGACCGCAAGAAGGCCCTGACCGAGGCCACCGAGAAGGCCGACGCCAAGCGCGCCGACATCCGCACGAAGTACGAGGCGGCCAAGGCCGAGCTAGCGCGCCTGACTGCTGCGGAGCAGGCCGAGTTCAACCAGAGCAACACCGACGTCGACTTCGAGATCAAGGCCTCGGGCCGTGGCAAGGCGGCGCTCGCCTTCGCCCTCGCGCAGATCGGCGATCCTTATGTCTACGGCGGCACGGGCCCTAACAGCTGGGACTGCTCGGGCCTGGTCATGAAGTCCTGGGCCGCGGCAGGTGTCTCGATCCCGCGTGTCGTCGGACCGCAGATCGCGGCAGGCAAGTCCGTCCCGCTCGATCAGCTACAGCCCGGCGATATCGTGGCTTACGGCGACATGTCGCACGACGGTCTCTACCTGGGCAACGGACGCGTCGTGCACGCGCCGCGTCCGGGCAAGAGCGTCGAGATCACCAGCATGAGCGGCTTCACGCGCGCGGCGCGGGTTGGCTGAGCGACGACTGCGGCCGTCGCCCAATGTGGCGGCGGCCCTCGTCCTGGCCGTCCTGGCAGGGGCCTTGCTGCTGTGGCAGCAGCCGTGGACGGCCGATCCGGTCAGTGACAAGATCGTTGGGCTGCCCGCGGATGCTCCGTCGCGATTGACGGCACAGCTCCGCGCGTTGTCGGAGGCCGAGTCCGAGGCGGCATTCGTGACCGCCGCGGGTGGTCTGCCGGCCGGTCGGACGTTTGGCCGCCAGACCTGGCGTGCGCTGCAGGCCGTCTCGGCCCCTGGGGCGTCGCTGCGCTACATCAGCGGGGGCGATGTCGCCGACCGTGCAGACGGCTCGGCGACTGCTGTCGCCGAGGCGCAGTGGCAGCCATCTGCCCGATCGGGATTCGATCCCTCTGTGACGCATCGATCGACGGTCGAGCTGCGGGTCGTACCGCAGGATGACGGCACCTTCTCGATCGTGGGGGCATCGCGGCTCTCGGGCGCCGTCCCGCTGTGGCTCGTGGGTGCCGTCACGGTCGATGCAGCCGACGGACGTTTCGTGGTGCGGGTCGATGGCGGCGACGAGACGTTACCCGTCGACGAGATGGCATTCATGGCTCGGTCGGTGGTTGCGAAATCGCTGCCGAAGGTGAGCGGTGACCTCACGATCGTCTCGCCGCGGACGCAGGCGCAGATGGCCGCGATCCTGGGACAGGAAGCCGAGGCCGTCGCGCAGATCGCAGCAGTCACGGCGCCGTTGGACTCCGATTCGGCTGCCGACGGGGTGGTCGTCGTCCTCAATCCGGCGGTCTTCGCGACGATGGACGCCCGGGCGGCCCAGGTCGTCGTGACCCATGAAGCGACGCACGCCCTGACCCGCGCGGTCGGCACCGCCACCGAGAACTGGATCGTCGAGGGATTCGCCGACTGGGTCGCGCTACGGGCCGACACCATGCCGCTGTCGGTCAGCGCAGGCCAGATCCTGGCCGAGGTTAGATCAGGACGAGTGCCCGAGCGGCTGCCCAGCGATGCCGACTTCGGCTCGACGCAGCACGGCCTCGGCGCGCTCTACGAGTCGTCCTGGATGGTCTTCCGCCTGCTGGACGAGCGCTACGGCGACGCGTCGGTCGTCTCGTTCTACGAGTCGTCGATTCGAGGCACGAGTACCGCCGCGGCGCTGCAGTCGGCCTTCGGCATCGACCAGGAGCAGCTCACCGCGGCGTGGCGTGCCTATCTGACGAAGAGTGCTTCGACGGTGTCGTGAAAGTCGCGGAGGACGGCGTGACGCTTGACCTTGAACGAGGGGGTCAGATAGCCGTTCTCCTCGGTCCAGTCCTCGGGAAGGATCTCGAACTTACGGATCGACTCTGCCTGCGAGACCTGCGAGTTGGCGTCGTCGACGGCCTTCTGCACCGCAGACAGCAGCTCGGGGTCTTTGAGGCTTCCGGTCCAGACCTCGGCATCAATCGTGACGAGCGCGGCCACGAAGGGCTTGCCGTCGCCGACCACGAGGCACTGGCTGACCATCGCATGGGCGCGCACACGATCTTCGAGAACAGCCGGAGCGACATTCTTGCCGCCCGCTGTCACGATGATCTCCTTCTTGCGACCCGTGATGCGGATGTAGCCATCTTCGTCGACCTCGCCGAGATCGCCGGTTGCGAACCAGCCGTCGGCGTCGAGCGCCTCCTTGGTGGCAGCCTCGTTGTTCCAGTAGCCGTGGAAGACCTGCGGACCACGGAAGCTCAGCTCACCATCATCGGCAACCCGTACCTCGGTGCCCTTGAAGGTCTTGCCGACGGTCCCGAGACGCATGTCGTAGGGCCGGTTGGCGCACAGAGCCGCGGTGGTCTCGGTCAAGCCGTAACCCTCGATGATTGTCACGCCGATGCCCCGGTAGAAGTGGGCCAGACGCTCGCCGAGGGGTGCGCCACCGGAGATCGCGTACTCGGTGTGGCCGCCGAGCGCATCGCGCAGCTTGCCGTATACGAGCTTGTCGAACAGCGCATGGCGTGCGCGCAGGGCGATACCGGGCTTGCCGGAGTCGAACGCTCGGCTGTAGGAGATCGCGGTCTGGGCGGCGCGGTCGAAGATCTTGCCTTTGCCATCGGCATAGGCCTTGCCGCTGGCACTGTTGAAGACCTTCTCGAACACGCGCGGCACGCCGAGCACGAAGGTCGGCTGGAAGGTGCCGAGATGAGTCACGAGATCCTTGACGTCGGCGGTGTGGCCGAGCTTTGCACCGCATCGGATCGAGCCGACCTGGATGATGCGGGCGAACACATGAGCCAGTGGGAGGAACAGCAGCGTCGAGGCGCCTTCGGAGGCGAACAGCTCCGGCAGCTCCTCCTCGACCACGCCGAGCTCGTAGCGGAAGTTGCCATGCGTCAGTTGGCAACCCTTGGGACGTCCGGTCGTGCCGGAGGTGTAGATCAGTGTCGCGAGCGTGTCGCTCGTCAGGGCCGAGCGGCGCTCTTCGAGTGTCTCGTCGGTGACGACGCCTCCGAGCGCGCGCAGCTCGTCGAGGCCGCCGGCGTCGATCGTCCAGACCTGGCCGAGCGTGGGAGCCTCGGCGCGCGCCTCGTCGATCCGCGCGAGATGTCCGTCGTTCTCGACGATCGCCGCCACCGCACCAGAATCGGACAGGATCCAGGCGATCTGGGTGGTTGCGGATGTCTCGTAGATTGGCACGGTCGCGGCGCCAGTCCACCAGATCGCGTAGTCGGCGACGGTCCACTCATAGCGGGTCTTCGACAACAGGGCCACGCGGTCGCCGGACGAGACGCCTGCGGCGAGGAGTCCCTTGGCCACGGAGATCACATC
>JBBSSC010000268.1:0-3646 GCA_038242465.1 Propionibacteriales bacterium
CGCGCCCGCCACCAACCCCCCGATGCGGTATTTCATTAGCCGCGCCATTCTGCGGTGGTTGGGGGGGGGCGGGCATCGCGGACCGCCCCGCGACCGGCTTGCAGGCGATTGCGGCGGCGACGACGGTACTCACGCCGCATCAAGGCTGAGATGCGATCGCGGCTCTCGGCCCGCAGCGCGTGAGCCACTCCGTGCGCGACGACCGACAGGCGGACACCCGGACGTCCGAGCGCCGTGCGGACGACCTGCTCCTGCGTGGGCGGGACGATCAAACGTCCTTGGACGGAGCGGGGTTCCAACGAGTCGTACGGGTTGAGCACGACGACTTCGGCGACGGGCCGCGTAGCGGGCTCAGGCTGCGGCTTGTGCTCCGCGATCGGCTGATCGGGCAGCGCCACGACGGCCGAGGCGGGCGCCGCGGCCTCGAGACGTCGCACCGCTCGCAGTGCAATGAGCGCAGCACCGATCGCGACGACAGCCAGGACGACAGTCGCCACGAGGATCCAGAGCTCGGCGGACATGCTCACGAGCCTATCGTCCCGAAGCCCGTCGCGGCCCAGGTGAGGGGTCAGTCAAAACCTCGGGCTCGCGTAGAAGTTGACCCGTAAGCGGGCGCGCTTCACGACGTGAACGCCCACCGGCGTCCTGAGTCGCCCCCGGCATCGGCGTTTGCCCTCGACAATCCACACCAGTCTGCCTGGACGTGGTGCGCTGGCTGCTACCCCCCGATGCGACGTTGGTCGCGCCCGAGCGGGGCTGTACCGCGATGCGGGCGCGGCCCTTCGACGTCAGCGGGCACGCAGGATGTCGCGGATCATCGCTAGCCGTTCACCCAGCCGCGCCTCGAATCCGTGCTCGCTCGGCTCGAAGTAGATCGTCCCATCGACATCGTCGGGGGCGTACTGCTGGCTGACGACGCCACGCGGATCGTTGTGGGGGTACAGATAGTCGTGGCCGTGGCCGAGTTTCTTGGCCCCGGCATAATGCGCATCGCGCAGCGCGGGCGGCACGGCTCCGATCTTTCCGGCGCGCACATCGGCCAGAGCAGCGTCGATCGCGGTGATGACGGCATTCGATTTGGGCGCAGCTGCCAGGTGGATCACGGCCTGCGCCAGTGGGATGCGGGCCTCAGGAAAGCCGATCATCGCGACGGCTTGGGCCGTGGCAGTGGCCAGCGGCAGTGCGGTTGGATCGGCCATGCCGATGTCCTCGCTCGCGTGGATCATGAGCCGGCGGGCGATGAAGCGCGGATCCTCCCCCGCCTCGATCATCCGGGCCAGGTAGTGCAGGGCGGCATCGACATCGGAGCCACGGATCGACTTGATAAACGCGCTGATGACGTCATAGTGCTGATCGCCCTGGCGGTCGTAACGGACCGCGGCCTTGTCGACCGCGAGCGCGGCGTCCTCGACGTCGATCTCAGCCTTGCCCTGACTGGTCGCGGCGCCGGCGGCCGCCTCGAGGTACGTCAGGACGCGGCGGCCATCGCCACCCGCGAGACGTACGAGGTGCGACTTCGCCTCCTCGGTCAACGTGACGACGCCTGCGAGTCCGCGCTCATCCGTCAGGGCACGGTCGACGAGCACGCCGATGTCATCGTCCGTCAGGCTCTCGAGCGTCAGGAGCAGGCTGCGGCTAAGCAGCGGGGAAATGACGCTGAAATGCGGGTTCTCGGTGGTCGCGGCCACGAGCGAGACCCAGCGGTTCTCGACGCCGGGCAGCAGTGCGTCCTGCTGCGACTTGCTGAAGCGGTGGACCTCGTCGACGAATAGGACAGTCTCGACGCCGCTCTGCGCAAGCGCGCGACGGGCGCCGGCGATGGTCTCGCGGACTTCTTTGACGCCTGCCGAGACCGCGGAGACCTCGACGAACCGGCGATCGGTGTGGCTGCTGAGCAAGCTCGCGATCGTCGTCTTGCCGGTCCCGGGCGGGCCCCACAGCAGAATCGTGAGTGGCTGGTTGCCGTCGATCATCTGCCGCAGCGGTGATCCCGGAGCCAACAGATGCTGCTGGCCGACGAGTTCGTCGAGCGATCGCGGCCGCATCCGCACCGCGAGCGGAGCATTGGCCTGCGGTGCCCCGGCCAGGCTGCCTCCACCAGGTACCGGTGTCGGGACGTCCGGGATGTCGAACAGGCCGTCAGAACTCATGCCCGCAGCCTACGTTCCCCCTACCCACGGTTTACCACGCTGGCAAGGGACGCCCCGTCCGGGCGACGAAAACTTGCCGTGCCCGGAGGACGTTGGCCCTGCCGGCGTGGTAAACCATCGAGGGTACGGCTAGGGAGCGTCCGTCGCCTTCGGCTCCGGCTTCCAGTCGACGCCCGCATCGCGACGCTGCTCGGCCGTGATGGGCGCCGGCGCCGCGGTCAGCGGGTCGTAGCCGCCGCCCGACTTCGGGAAGGCGATGACCTCGCGGATCGAGTCGGCACCCGCGAGCATCGCGCAGATGCGATCCATACCGCCCGCGATGCCGCCATGCGGCGGGGCGCCGAACGTGAAGGCGTCGAGCAGGAAGCCGAACTTCTCGTTGGCCTCTTCCTCAGCGATGCCCATCATTGCGAACACGCGCTTCTGGATGTCTCCGCGGTGGATACGGATCGAGCCACCGCCGAGCTCGCTGCCGTTGCAGACGATGTCGTACGCCCACGCGAGCGCGTTGCCGGGATCGGTATCGAAAGTGTCGATGTCCTTCGGGGACGTGAACGCATGGTGCACGGCCGTCCACGCGCCGGCACCTACCGCGACGTCACCCGACGCGACAGCGTCACCCGAAGGCTCGAAAAGCGGTGCATCGACGACCCACACGAACTCCCAGGCGCTCTTGTCGATCAGATCGCAGCGCTCGCCGATCTCGAGGCGAGCCGCACCCAGCAGGCCGCGCGTCGACTTGATGGCACCCGCGCCGAAGAAGATGCAGTCGCCGGGCTTGGCACCGACGTGCTCGGCCAGGCCTACGCGCTCGGTGTCAGTGAGGTTCTTGGCGACGGGGCCGCCGAGCTCACCCTCTTCGGAGATCGTGACGTAGGCGAGCCCCTTGGCACCGCGCTGCTTGGCCCACTCTTGCCAGGCGTCGAACTGACGACGGGGCTGCGAGGCGCCGCCGGGCATCACGACCGCGCCTACGTACTCGGCCTGGAACACGCGGAACGAGGTGTCCTTGAAGAAGTCGGTGCACTCGACGAGCTCCTGGCCCATCCGCAGATCGGGCTTGTCGGAGCCGAACCGGCGCATCGCCTCGGCGTACGTCATGTGCGGGATGGGGGTGGGGATCTCGTAGCCGATCAGAGCCCACATCTTCTTCAAGATGTTTTCCATGAGCTCGATGACATCGGCCTGGTCGACGAAGCTCATCTCGATGTCGAGCTGCGTGAACTCCGGCTGGCGATCGGCGCGGAAGTCCTCATCGCGGTAGCAGCGGGCGATCTGGTAGTACCGCTCCATGCCGCCGACCATCAGCAGCTGCTTGAACAGCTGGGGGCTCTGCGGCAGCGCGTACCAGCTGCCGGGCTTGAGCCTCGCCGGCACAACGAAGTCGCGAGCACCCTCGGGTGTAGAACGCGTCAGCGTCGGCGTCTCGATCTCGACGAAGTCGCGCGCTTCGAGCACCTCGCGGGCCGCGGCGTTGACCTTGCTGCGAAGACGGA
>JBBSSC010000269.1:0-3643 GCA_038242465.1 Propionibacteriales bacterium
GATGCGCGCCTGGAACCAGGGCTGGAACATCGGGGTCTTCCAGTTCGTGAAGTCCGCGAAGTGGCGCATCGGCGAGCAGACGGTCCTTGAGCGCCTCGGCGAGCTGCACGAGCAGACCGGCGTCGGAGGTCCAATCGAGTGGCACAAGATGGGTTCCGGCTGGTCGTGGTCGCGCAAGGAGGGCTCGTCCGAGGATCACGCGGCCGATGCCGTCGAGGGGTGGACGGAGATCAAGCGACGCATCGCCGCCCAGACCCACGATCTCTACGTCCTCGACGAGTTCACCTACCCCATGAAGTGGGGCTGGATCGATGTCGACGACGTCATCGAAACGTTCAGCAACCGGCCCGGGCGCCAGTACGTCATCGTCACGGGTCGTGGCGCCGATCCACGCCTGATCGAGATCGCTGACCTGGTCACCGAGATGCAGCACGTCAAGCATCCGTTCGACAACGGTCAGAAGGGCCAGCGAGGCATCGAATGGTGAGCAGCGCACCCATCTCGCTGCCTCGGCTCGTCATCGCCGCTCCCGCGTCGGGCCACGGCAAGACCACCGTCGCGACGGGGCTGATGGCGGCGCTGGTGCGCGCCGGCCACAGCGTCTCCGGGCACAAGGTCGGCCCGGACTACATCGATCCCGGCTATCACGCGCTCGCGACTGGTAAGCCCGGACGCAATCTCGATCCGCACCTCGTCGGCGAGCACCGGTTGGTGCCGCTGCTGCTGCACGGCGCGCGCGATGCCGACATGGCGATCGTCGAGGGAGTCATGGGGCTGTACGACGGGCAGATCGGCGGCGAAGGATTCGCCTCGACCGCCCACGTCGCGGCGATCACCCGGACGCCTGTCGTGCTGGTCGTCGACATCTCCCATGCATCGCGCTCGATCGCGGCGGTCGTGCAGGGCATGGTCGCGTTCGACCCGTCGGTGCGCATCGTCGGCGTGATCCTCAACAAGGCTGGCTCCGCCCGGCACGCCGGCGAGGTCGTCAGCGCGCTCGAATCGACGGGGCTACCCGTGCTCGGCGTGCTGCAACGCGATGACGGGATCATCGCGCCATCTCGCCATCTGGGGCTGGTGCCGGCAGCCGAACGCGCCGATGCGGCTCATGCACTCGATCGCCTCGCGGCCCAAATCGCCGAGAAGATCGACCTCGTGCACCTTGTCGCGCTGGCCCGGTCGGCACCTGATCTGAACGCCGTGCCCTGGGATCCAGAAGCGGAGGTCAGTTCTCCGTCTGACGCGCATCCCATCGTCGCGATGGCCGGTGGCCGGGCATTCACGTTCCGCTACGCCGAGACCGAGGAGCTGCTCCGCGCCGCGGGCTGCGAGGTCGTGACCTTCGATCCACTCGTCGACGAGGCCCTGCCTCACAACACTGCTGGGCTCTACCTGGGCGGCGGCTTTCCCGAGGTACATGCCGCAGGCCTCGCCGCGAACGAGCCCCTTCGCGAGGCGCTGCGCAACGCCGTGGCCGCGGGGATGCCGACAGTTGCCGAGTGCGCCGGACTGCTCTACCTGTGCCGGACGGTCGACGGCCTGCCGATGGTGGGCGCTCTCGAGGCCGATGCCGTCATGACACCCCGGCTCACGCTGTCGTACCGCACCGCGATCGTGCCTACGGATCAGCTCACGGGCGTCGCCGGGACACGCGTGACAGGTCACGAGTTCCACCGGACGACCGTCGCCCCTGCCGCAGCAACAGCCGACCCAGCCTGGCTGATCGAGGGCCAGCCGCACGGCTTCGCCTCCCCTACCCTCCACGCCTCCTACCTCCACACCCACTGGGCCGGTCACCCCAAGATGGCCGAAAGATTCGCCCAAGCCGTCCACACATACGTACCGGGCCCAGAACTGTTGGAGACCCGAGCGAAGCGAGGGAACAGGACCGGGCGAAGCCCGGGCGAAGCGCAGCGGCGCAGAGCGCCGCAGGCGCTCGCCTGGCATGGGGATCAGGAACTCGCCTCCGGTCTCGTCGATTTCGCGGTCAACATTCACGATGCCGCCCGCCCTGCCTGGCTCGATGCCGCGCTGCGCGGAAGTCTCGAAGAAATCGGCGCCTACCCTCATCCAGCTACAGCCGAGCTGGCGATCGCACGCCGTCACGGTCGTCGAGACGACGAGGTCCTCGCCACCGCAGGAGCCGCCGAGGCATTCGGCCTGATCGCCCGAGCCAGACCCTGGAAGCGCCCGGTTGTGGTGCATCCCCAGTTCACCCAACCCGACGTCGCCCTCCGAGCGGCCGGTCACATCCCGGAGCACGTGATTCTCGACGCGGCCAAGGGCTTCGTGCTCGACTCCGCACTCGTGCCCGACGATGCGGATCTCGTGATGATCGGCAATCCCACCAATCCGACCAGCGTCCTGCACCCCGAAGCCCTGGTGCGCGGGCTGCTGCGACCCGGTCGCGTCGTCGTGGTCGACGAGGCCTTCATGGACTCCGTGCCCGGTGAGCGTCACTCGCTCGCGGGTGTCCACGTGCCGGGCCTGCTCGTCGTCCGAAGCCTCACCAAACTGTGGTCGATCCCCGGGGTGCGCGCCGGCTACGTCATGGGCGAAGCCGGGTTGCTCGCCGAGCTGCGCGCCCAGCAGCCGCCGTGGTCCGTGTCGACGCAGGCGATCGCGGCCATGGTCGCCACCGCATCCGTACAGGCACTGGCCGAAGCGGCCGCGCGGGCCGCGCGCATCGCCCAGCACCGCACGGTGCTGACGGACGGGCTCACCGAGCTCGGCATCCTGCACGTGACCCCTTCTGCGCCATTTGTGCTGGCGAATATCCGCGCTCACGACCGGCTCCGGGCGGTCGGCTATGCGCTGCGTCGCTGCGACACATTCCCGGGGCTCGACGACTCATGGGTGCGCATCGCGGTGCGTCGTCCGGACACGACACGCAAGCTGCTCTCCGTGCTGCGAAATGAGGGACCATGGACCTGATCACAGTCGGCACCCCGGCACTCGTCATCGGCGGCGATGCCCGGGCTGCTGGCCACGCCGCGACCCTGCTTGAAGCCGGCGCCGTCGTCACGGTCATCGCACAGCAAGTCACCGCGATGATCGAGGATCTCGCAGATCGCGGACTGATCGCATGGCATGCCCGTGAGGCCGATATCGCCGATGTCAATGCGGCTGGCATCGTGCTCACTACCCAGGCAGCCGCGGTCCGAGAGGACCGCATCCTGACCACTGGATCCGTGACGCTGGTCGGCGGTGGACCGGGCGATCCCGGGCTCGTGACCGTCGCTGGCCGCGAGGCCATCAAGCACGCTGACGTCATCGTGACCGATCGACTCGCTCCCCTCGCGGCGCTGGCCTGGGCACGGCCCGATGCCACGATCATCGACGTCGCCAAGGTGCCCGGTGGCCGCTCCACGAGCCAGGAGGAGATCAACCGGCTGCTGATCGAGCACGCCAAGTCCGGGCTGCACGTTGTCCGCTTCAAGGGTGGTGACAACTTCGTCTTCGGCCGTGGCTACGAGGAGCTGCTCGCCTGCGGTGAGGCCGGTATCGAGGTGCGCGTGATCCCCGGCGTCACCTCGGCCATCGCGGCGCCCGCCCTGGCCGGAATACCCGTGACGCACCGTGGGCTCACGCAGGGCTTCACTGTGATCTCCGGCCACGTCCCCCCAGGGCATCCCGACTCGAC
>JBBSSC010000270.1:0-3638 GCA_038242465.1 Propionibacteriales bacterium
CCGCCCATCGCCTCGGTCAGCCCTCGCGCGACCGCCAGCCCCAACCCGATCCCTTCGCCCCGCGGCACATCGCCGAGACGTTTGAACGGCTCGAACAGCCGCGGCTTCAGCTCCGCGCGTATGCCCGGCCCCCGGTCGACGACGCGTACCGATGCGCGGCCCGCTGCGGCCGAGGCATCGACCCGGACACGTGAATCTGCGGACGCGTAGGCGAGCGCATTGCCGACGACATTGGCCAGCACTCGCTCCAGCAGCCCCGCATCCGCCACGACCAATGCGGTCTCGCGTGCGACCGTCACGTCCACACGATCGCGTCCGACCAAAGATGCGAGCGCAGCCGAGACCGCCGCTTCCAGCTCGACCTCGTCGGCGTGCGCCGTGACCGCCCCCATCTGGATGCGGCTCATGTCGAGCAGGTTCGCGATCAGCTCGTCGAGTCGGTCGGCACCTTCCTCGACCGTGGCCAAGAGGGCTTCCTCATCCTCGGGCGACCACTCGATCTGGGCGCTTCGCGCGCTACTGACGGCGGCCTTGACCGCGGCCAGCGGCGTCCTCAGATCGTGCGAGACCGCTGCGAGCAGAGCGGTGCGGGTGCGGTCGGTCTCGGCCAGCAGCTTGCGTTCGGCGCTCTCGCGCGCGGCGGTCTGGCGCTCGGCTAGCACCGAAGCATGGGCCGCGTACGCCCGCAACAGCCGCTGATCGGCCGCGTCCAACGGGCGTCCGACCAGTATCAGGTTTGTCGTCTCGTCGACCGACATCACCACGTCTGCCCGGACGGTCAGATCGACAGGCTCGCCGTACGCGGCGACGACCTCGCCGTCAGCGCGCACGATCGCGGCACCCAACATGCCGAACAGCTCGCAGGCATTCGCCAACAATGTTGCGAAATCGCCCGCGTGCAGCAGGCTGTGCGACAGCACCGTCAGCGCATCAGCCTCTGCAGATGCTCTCTCGGCCTGGGCAGTGCGGCGCGCCGCGAGATCGACGACCGATGAGACCGCTACCGCGACGAGGACGAACAGGGCAAGCGCGAAGGCGTTCTCACCGCTCGCGATAGCGAAGTTCCGAAGCGGCGGGGTGAAGAAGTAGTTGAGCGCAAATCCGCTCACGAACGATGCGGCAATCGCCGGCAGCAGCCCTCCGGTGATCGCCGTCGCGACGACGAGTGCCATGAACAACATCGCCTCGGTCGGGAGTCCGTGCAGATCGGGCGTCGCGAGCAACAACCCCGACAGCACGAACGGACCGACCGCGCCGAGCAGATACCCGAAGACGCGCCGAGTCCCGCCGAGCCGCGGATTCGCGCGGATGTTGTTCTTGGTCCGGCGCGCCTCATGGTGCGTCACGATGTGGACGTCGATATCACCCGACTCCGCGATGACGATCTCCCCGACTCCGGGATTGGCAAGAGTCGAGAGACGACTGCGGCGGCTCGCACCGATTAGCACCTGCGTCGCGTTCTCAGCCCGCGCGAAGGCAAGGATCGCGCTCGCCGTGTCATCGCCGACCACAGAATGAAACGTGCCGCCGAGGCCTTCAGTCATGACGTGGAGCCGGTGCAGACGGTCGGGGTCCATCTGGACGAGGCCGTCCCCGCGGGTCACGTAGAGCGCGAGCCACTCCCCTCCGCCCGTCCGCGAGGCGATGCGTGCTGCCCGGCGCAGCAGCACCTCTGCCTCGGGCCCTCCTGTCACCGCCACGACGATCCGCTCACGCGCCGCCCACGTCGAGTCGATGTGGTGCTGATCGCGATAACGTCCGAGCCCCTCATCGACCCGGTCAGCGAGCCACAGCAGGGCCAGCTCGCGCAGTGCGGCCAAGTTGCCCTCGCGGAAGAACTGCGAGAGCGCCGAGTCGATCTTGCCGGGCGGATAGATATTGCCGTGGGCCATGCGCCGCCGCAGCGACTGCGGGCTCATGTCGACGAGCTCGATCGCATCGGCCTGGCGAACGAACGTGTCGGGAACCGTCTCGCGCTGACGAATACCCGTGATCGACTCGACGACGTCGTTGAGTGACTCAACGTGCTGGATGTTGACGGTCGTGATGACGCAGATACCGGCCGCGAGGAGCTGGTCGATGTCCTGCCAGCGCTTCTGATTCTCCGCACCGTCGACGTTGGTGTGCGCGAGCTCGTCGACCAGTGCCACCTCTGGCGCGCGGGCCAGGAGTGCCGGCAGATCGAGTTCCTCCTGCCGCGCGCCTCGATGCTCCAAGACACGTCGGGGCACGACTTCGAGATCGCCCACCTCCTCGGCGGTCCGTACGCGTCCGTGGGTCTCGACCAACCCCACGACGACATCGGCGCCCCGGGCCCTACGTCGCCGGCCCTCGTCGAGCATCGCGCATGTCTTGCCGACGCCCGGCGACGCTCCGAGGTAGACCCGGAGGCTTCCCCTCGGACGCGCTGCGGACTTCACGGACTCAGTGTGACCCCCGTCCTGTCCCACTCACCGGGTGGTCGGCATACTGGCCGGTAGTTTTGTCGGCTGACGACTCTGCCTCCCGAGAGAGATAAATCGCGTGCGCAATCCACGAGCTTTCCTTCGCCCCCTCGCTGTCGGCGCGCCGACGCCCGTCGCGGAGGTCCCCTTCCGGCCCAGCCGAATGATCCACTTCTTCGACCCGAGCAATCCGAAGATGGCCGCAAAGGTCCCCGACATCGCGAAGAAGGTCGACATCATCCTCGGCAACCTCGAGGACGCGATCAAGACGGAGAACAAGGAAGCGGCTCGTCAGGGCCTCGTCGACATCGCCAAGGCGAACGCCAACCTCTTCGGATCTAGTGGCGACACACAGCTCTGGACGCGCATCAACAGCCTCGACTCCCCCTGGGCGCTCGACGACCTCATCACGCTCGTGACCGAGATCGGCGACAAGCTCGACGTCATCATGGTGCCGAAGGTCGAGGGTGCACAGGACATCCACTACATCGACCGCATCCTCGCGCAGCTCGAGGCGCGCGCCGGGCTGACCCGCCCGATCCTCGTGCACGCGATCCTCGAGACCGCAGAGGGCATGACCAACGTCGAGGAAATCTGCGCCGCGAGCCCCCGTATGCAGGGCATCTCGCTGGGCCCTGCCGATCTGGCCGCGAGCCGTCGGATGAAGACCACGCGCGTCGGCGGTGGCCATCCCGGCTATCTCGTCCGTCAGGATCCGACGGGCGAAGATCTCAATGAAGGACGCACGACCTACCAGCAAGATCTCTGGCACTACACGATCGCCCGCATGGTCGACGCGTGCGCGGCCAATGACGTCCTGCCGTTCTACGGTCCGTTCGGTGACATCTTGGACGTCGTGGCGTGCGAGGACCAGTTCCGCAATGCCTTCCTGCTCGGCTGCGTCGGCGCATGGAGCCTGCACCCTGTGCAGATCGACATCGCGAAGCGCGTCTTCTCCCCCGATCCGGCCGATGTCGCACACGCCAAGGAGGTCGTCGAGGCGATGGGCGACGGCTCCGGCGCGGTCATGATCAACGGCAAGATGGAGGACGACGCGTCGTGTAAGCAGTGCCTCGTGATGCTCGACCTGGCCAAGTCCCTGGCCGAGCGCGATCCCGAGCTCGCCGCCGCCTACAACCTCTGAGGATCTCGCATGTCTGACAATATTCTGCGTCCCCGCCGCTCCGTCCTCTA
>JBBSSC010000271.1:0-3616 GCA_038242465.1 Propionibacteriales bacterium
AAGAAGGGCCTGGAGTGGATGGAGCGCGACGCCCGCGACGCGGGTGCCGCCGTCGAGGACTTCCGTTGGGCGGTTCCCTACCTGCCCATCGATCCCATGGACGTCGGCCGGACGTACGAGGCCGTCATCCGGGTCAATAGCCAGTCCGGTAAGGGTGGTGTCGCGTACATCCTGAAGAACGACCATCAGCTCGACCTGCCGCGCCGCCTGCAGATCGAGTTCAGCCAGGTCGTCCAGGCGCTGACAGAGGGCGAGGCCGGCGAGATCGAGCCGGCTGAGATCTGGGCCGCGTTCCAGCGTGAGTACCTGCAGCGCGAAGAGCCATATCGCCTGGAGAGCTACAGCTCGGTCACCAGCACCGACGGCCACGACCAGCAGGTCGTCGAGCTGCGCGTGCGCGGCGACGTGAAGGAGTTCAAGGGCGAGGGCAACGGACCGGTCGCTGCCTTCGTTGACGGCATGCGCCAGGCAGGCGCCGACATCCGGCTGCTCGACTACTCCGAGCATGCTCTGTCGTCGGGCGGCGATGCGTTCGCCGCGGCGTACGTCGAGTGCAATGTCGCCGGTGAGACGGTGTGGGGTGTGGGCATTCACGAGAACATCGTCACGGCATCGCTGCGGGCCGTCGTCTCGGCGGCGAATCGGGCAGCGGCCCAGACCATTCCTGTCTAGCCTCGGGCCGCTCGGGCGGTGTACCGGCCAGCCGGTACACCTGAAGCAGTATCACGCGATATCCTCGCTGTGACGCCGATCACACTTCGGTGCACGGTGTGGCCACGGTGCGATCCATCGGAGGCCGAGAGGAGTAGCGATGACGCGCATCATCAATCAGGTCGCGGTGTTCGGACTCGGCAAGGTCGGCGAGCTGGTGGCAGTCATGCTCGGCGAGTCGGGCTTCAAGGTCTTGGCGTATGACAGCGCGCCGCGTGAGTTGGGGGCACCTCCCGCTTGCGGGGGACTGGAGTTCGAGGTCAAGCTGCTGGACGTTCACGACGCGGAGGGTCTGCGGGACGCGCTGCGCGCCGTGGACGCAGTGATCTCGTGCCTGCCGTACCACCTCAACATCAACGTGGCCGAGGCTGCTTACGATGCAGGCGTGCACTACTTCGACCTGACGGAGGATGTGCCGACGACTAACCGCGTCATCGAGCTCGCCACCGACCAGCCGAGGGCTGCCTTCGCGCCGCAGTGTGGGCTGGCGCCGGGTTTGATCGGCATCATCGGGGCGTCGATCGCGAAGACCTTCGACGAGATCCGCTCGATCGAGCTCAAGGTCGGCGCGCTGCCCCAGAACCCGACCGGGCTCCTGGGGTACGCGATCAATTGGTCGCCCGAGGGTGTCGTCAACGAGTACCTCAACGATTGCGAGGTGCTTCGTCAGGGACGCCGTCAGATGGTCCCGGCCATGACCGAGAAGGAACGCGTCTTTATCGCTGGCATGGAGCTTGAGGCCGCACTGACCTCGGGCGGGCTCGGCACGATGTGCGAGACGTACGAGGGCAGGGTCCACCGGCTGGACTACAAGACGCTGCGCTATCCGGGACATTTCGACCAGATGCACTTTCTTTTCGACGAGCTCAACCTCCGCGAGGAGCGCGATCTCGTGGGCCGGATGTTGGTCGATGCCAAACCGCCCGTCAACGATGACGTCGTCTACATCCACGCGGCTGTCGAGGGTGTCAAGGCCGGCAAGCCATTGCGCGAGAACCATGTGCGCGCGTACAAGCCGCTCGACATCTCGGGGCGTAGCTGGCGAGCCATCTCATGGACCACGGCGGCATCAGCGGTCAGCGTCGTCGAGCTCGTAGCCGACGGCTTCCTGCCGTCCGTCGGCTTCGTCAAGCAGGAGGACATCACGTTAAAGGCGTTGTTCTCGACGCAAGCCGGGCGGCATTTCGCCGAGCAGGGGAGAGTTTGACTGTGACTTCTTCGACAGACATCGCGAGCCGTGTCCAGGAGATCTTCAACCGCATCGGCGCTGGTGATCCGTTCACTACCGACGGCGATCTGGTGTGCCGTTCGCCGATCGATGGCAGCGAGCTTGGACGGCTCCAGTCGCACACGATGGCGGAGGTAGGCGAGGCCATCGGTCGCGCGCACGCGGCCTTCGAGCAGTGGCGAACCGTGCCGGCGCCCGTCCGTGGCCAGTTCGTGCGAGAGCTCGGCGAGCTGCTGCGCGAGCATAAGGACGATCTCGGCGCGATCGTGTCGATCGAGGCGGGAAAGATCACCTCGGAGGGCCTCGGCGAGGTGCAGGAGATGATCGACATCTGTGATCTGGCGGTGGGGCTGTCGCGCCAGCTGCACGGGCTGACGATCGCGACGGAGCGTCCGGGCCACCGGATGATGGAGCAGTGGCATCCACTCGGTGTGATCGGGGTGATTTCGGCGTTTAACTTCCCGGTGGCGGTGTGGTCGTGGAATGCGGCGCTGGCCTTCGTGTGCGGCGATGCCGTCGTGTGGAAGCCGTCCGAGAAGACACTACTGACGGCACTCGCGTGCCAAGCGATGGCGGCCGAGGCGGGGCATCGCGCAGGTATCCCCGACGGACTCTCGGCCGTGCTCATCGGTGACCGGACGATCGGCGAGGCGCTGGTCGACGATCCGCGGGTTCCGCTCGTTTCGGCAACCGGCTCGACGCGCATGGGAAAGGAGGTCGCGCCGCGTGTCGCCGCTCGGCTAGGCCGGACGCTGCTCGAACTCGGGGGCAACAATGCCGCAATCGTCGCGCCGTCAGCCGATCTGGATCTAGCGGTGCGAGGCATCGTATTCTCGGCGGTCGGTACGGCGGGGCAGCGGTGCACCTCGCTGCGCCGCATCATCGTGCACGAGTCGATCAAGGACGATCTGGTGGCGCGGCTCGAAGCGGCCTACGAGACGCTGCCGATCGGCTCGCCGCTGGAGCCATCGACCCTCGTCGGCCCGTTGATCGACGAGCAGGCCTTCCGGGCATTCGGCGAAGCCGTCGTCTCGGCGCAGCGTGATGGCGGCAAGCTCGTGACGGGCGGAACACAGGCCGCGATCGGCGGCGGTTATTACGTCCATCCCGCGATCATCGACATGCCACAGCAGACCGAGATCGTGAAGTCCGAGACGTTCGCGCCACTGCTGTACGTCCTGTCGTACTCCGACTTCGACGAGGCGCTGCGGCTGCACAACGACGTCGCCCAGGGCCTGTCCTCGTCGATCTTCACACTGAACGTCCGCGAGGCCGAGACGTTCATGTCGGTCATCGGATCGGACTGTGGCATCGCCAACGTCAACATCGGGCCGTCAGGTGCCGAGATAGGTGGCGCATTCGGCGGCGAGAAGGAGACAGGCGGCGGCCGCGAGTCGGGCTCGGATGCGTGGCGGGCCTACATGCGCCGCACCACCAACACTGTTAACTATTCCACCGAGCTGCCGCTCGCCCAAGGAGTCGAGTTCGGCTGACCCGGTAGGCGGTGCGCCAGCGTCCACTTCACCGATCGATCGTGGACGTAGGCGCACCGCTGACGCAAGGGTGTGGACGCTAGCGCACCGCTCCAGGGTCAGGTCCAGATCGCGGGGGAGAAGTCGTGCCGGGGCTCGGGAGGGAGTCGCTCGGCGCTACCGTCGGCGACCCGGCGTGCGGTCC